>JALVLL010000133.1 GCA_027027485.1 Candidatus Bipolaricaulota bacterium
CTGGAGCTCCTCGGGGGTGAGGATGAGGTCCCGGTTGGAGCCGCGCTGCTTGTTCTCGACGGCGAGGATCACCCCAAGTTCCTCGGCCCGGGGGAGGGCCCGCTCGAGGTTCCGGTGGAGGACCTCCCTGGCCCGCGAAAGCGACCCGGGGTCGCCGCGGTACTCGGAGGGGACCCTCCCCGGATGGGCCACCACGATATCCGCCCCGATATCCGCCGCGAGCTCCAAGGTGTCCAGGAGGTCCTCCAGGGCCGCCCGGGCGATGTGGGGGTTGAGGCTCGCCAGGTTGGTGTCGTGGATCGAGGCGTGGACCGTGGCCCGAAGGCCGAGGGATCCGAGTTTCCGGCGGAGCCTTTCCCTATCGGGGGGCGAAGGGTCCGTGGGGTGGGCGCGCCCGGGCTCGGCGGGGAGCTCCGCCGCCCCCAGGCCGAGCTCAGCCGCGAGCTCCAACCAGAAATCGAGGCCCCTTTCGGGGCCCATGAACGCCGCGAGCCCTAGCCTCCCCCGTTCCATCAGCGCATGTAGATCCCGCCGTTCACGGAGATGGTCTCCCCGGTGATGTAGCTCGCCTCATCGGAACAGAGGAACGCGATCACCGCCGCCACCTCCTTGGGGTCCGCGGCACGCCCCAGGGGGATCTTGGATTTTATCTCGTCCCCCATCCGGGCCAGGGCCTCGCGGGTCATATCGGTGACGGTATAGCCGGGACAGACGGCGTTCACCGTGATCCCGTACGGAGCCAGCTCCAGGGCCAGGGACTTGGTGAGCCCGATGAGCCCGGCCTTGGCGGCGGCGTAATGTGCCCCGTGGGGGGAGCCGGCCAGGGCGCGCAGGGAGGATACGTTCACGATCCTCCCGAACCCCGCCTCGCGCATGTATGGGAAGGCCGCCTGGGCCGCCACGAAGGGAGCGGTGAGGGCCACCCTGATCATGCGGTCCCAGTCCTCGAGGGAGAGCTCGTGGAAGTCCGCGTGCTGGCTATACCCGGCGTTGTTGACGAGGATGTGGAGCCCTCCCAACGCCTCGGCGGCCTCGCGTACGAGCTCCCGGGCCCGCATGGGGTCGGAGAGATCCGCCTGGAGGACCGCCGCCTTGCACCCCAGGCGTTCCACCTCCGCGGCCACCTCCTCGGCGCGCAGCCTCTGGGTGCGGTAGCTTATGGCCACGTCGCATCCCATGGCGGCGAGCTTCAGGGCGGTGGCCGCACCTATCCCCCTGGATCCTCCGGTCACCAGGGCCAGTTTCTTCACGACAGACCTCCTTTCGGGGCTCAGGTGCCGAAGAGGCGATCCCCCGCGTCCCCCAACCCCGGGAGGATGTAGCCGTGGTCGTTGAGCTCACGATCGATGGCCGCAACGTAGATGGGGACATCGGGATGGGCCTCCCGGAAGGCCCTTATCCCCTCCGGCGCGGCGACGAGACACAGGAAGCGCACGTCCTTGGCCCCCTCCCCCTTCACCAACCGCACCGCTTCCACCGCCGAGCCCCCGGTGGCGAGCATCGGATCCACCACGATCACCAGGGCATCGCCGATGTTCCTGGGGAGCTTCTTGTAGTAGACATGGGGCCTGAGGGTCACGGGGTCCCGGTATATCCCGATGTGCCCCACCCGGGCGTTGGGGACAAGCCGCAGCACCCCTTCTGTCATCACGATCCCCGCCCTGAGGATCGGCACCAGGACCACCGGCTGGGCAAGCTCGTGCCCCTTGGTGCGCTCCAGGGGCGTCTCCACCTCCACCTCCCGCAAGGGGAAGTCCCGGGTGATCTCGTAGACCATGAAAGCGGTGAGCTCCTCCAGGAGCTGGCGGAAGAGGAGCCTGTCGGTGGATTTGTCCCGGAGCTTGGTGAGCTTGGCCTTGATAAGCGGATGCTCGATCACCATTACCCTGCCCATGATCGGGGCCAGGGTAACCGTTCAGCCCGGGTTTTCAAGGAGGGGAGGTTCTCAGCCGTAGATCCTTCCCCCTCCGGGGAGCTCGTCCACGTGCTGGCACTCCATGCAGAAGTCGGTGCGCTGTCCCCCGAGGAGGATCTCCTTTATGGGGGCCCCGCATTCGGGACAGGGCGATCCGGCACGGCCGTGCACCCTGAGGAACGAGCGCTCCTCCTCCTGGTAGAGCCCATCCCCCACCTTGGCCTTGATCTCGGCGATGGCCCAGCGCAGCACCTCGGGGATCGCCCTCCAGAGCCTCTCGATCTCCTCATCCGAGAGGGTGTGGGCGTAGCGGAAGGGGGAGAGCTTAGCGGCGAAAAGGATCTCGTCGGCGTAGGCGTTTCCGATCCCGGCGATGAGCTTTTGGTCCACGAGGAGTTTCTTTATCTGGCGCCGACGCCCCGAGATGAGCCCTTTAAAGCGCTCCAGGGTGAAATCCTCGCTCAAGGGCTCCACCCCTAGCTCGGAGAGGGGCTCCCGATCCAGGGAGGGAAGGAGCCAGCCCCGGGAGAGCTTGGGGTGACCGGGCTCGATCACCCGGAGCTCGTTCCCGTCGTCGAGCGTGATCCTGAAGACGGTGCTTTTGGTGGCGGTATAACGTGAGGGGCCGTGCCAGATCCACCCCGCCCTCATGAGGTGGACCACGAAGTGGAGGCCGCCGGAGAGGTGGAGGATGAGGTATTTCCCGCGGCGGCCGGTCCCCGTGATCTCCCTCCCCTCGGCCGCGGAGAGGGGCGGTTCGGTGGACTGCAGGAAGGCCGGATGGAGGGGTTCAGCCCCCCGAATCGCCTTGCCCACGATCCGGGGGGCCAGTACCGCCGCTATGACCTCCAGGTCCGGAAGCTCGGGCATGCCCCCGGCGCCTCAGTCGTCGTCACAGCACCCGAAGAAGAGGGAGATCCCGCAGTTCAAGCACGGGAAGGGGAAGCAGCAGCCGGTGCAGGGCTTCGGTTCACAGCAGGGCACAGGACATTTGTAGACCTTGATGTAGGGCTTACACAGCGAGGCGCCGCAGGGCTTGGACCTGAGGATCTTCCAACAGCAGGGATCCTTCTCCACGATCTTGATGGCGGTCTTGTACTCGCCCTTGGTGGTGGTGATCACGATGTTGTAGAAGCCCGCGGCCACCTGCTGGCCGGACATGTCCTTCTGGTCCCAGGTGAACTCGGTGCCCGCGGGGACCGGCTCCGAGAAGGTGTGTTCGTAGATCAGGATCCCGTCCAACGTCTCGATCTTCCAGGCGGTGATGAGTTCCTTGTCCTCACAGCAGCAACAGAAGAAGCTGAAGGGGATCACCAGCTTGAAGCAGACCGGCTCCCCCACCCAGAAGGAGGTGTAACAGCACGGCTCATCGGGCGGGGGACAGCATGGCCCCCAGAAACCGTAGGCCACGCTCCCCATCGCCATCACACCCAACGCCAATAGCACAAGGGCCCTCTTCATTCCCCATCACCTCCGAAGGATTGTACAGCGATTCCGGCGCGGAGGTTTCAAAATCCTGTGATCCCCATCACAGTCTCCCGGGCCATACCTCGGGATTCACGACGTTCTCCGGCTTTTCTCCGCTGAGGGCCTTGATGACCCCATCCACCGCCATGGCCGCCATGCGCCGGCGGGTCTCCAGGGTGGCGGAGCCGATGTGGGGGGTGAGGACCACGTTCGGGAGCTCAAGAAGCCCCGGATGTACCTCCGGCTCCCGCTCGAACACATCCAACGCCGCCCCGGCGATCCTCCCCTCCCTCAGGGCCTCCACCAGGGCACCTTCGTCCACCACCGGCCCCCGGGAGATGTTTATCAAGTAGGCAGTGGGCTTCATGAGGGAAAGCTCCCGCTCCCCGATCAGGTGGTGGGTCTCCGGGGTGAGGGGGGTGCATAGGACCACGAAATCGCTTTCCCGGAGGAGCTCATCGAGCTTCACGTAACGGCAGCCGAGCTCCCCCTCGAGGCGGGGCTTCCGGGTACGGGAGTGGGAGAGGATCCGCATCTTGAAGCATCTTGCCCTGCGGGCCACCTCGGATCCGATCCGCCCCAGGCCCACGATCCCCAGCGTGGCCCCCCACACGTCCCGGCCGAGGTACGGGGGCATGAAGGACCATCCGGGGAAGCCCTCGTCCCGGAGGCGCCCGTCGAGCTCCACCACCCGCCGGGCCACCGCCAGCATCAACGCGACCGCGAGATCGGCCACGCTGGGCGTGTCTTGTCCCTCGTCCACATCTCGGAGCCCACAACA
>JALVLL010000134.1 GCA_027027485.1 Candidatus Bipolaricaulota bacterium
GCCCTGGGTCGAGCCCCCGTCCGAGAAAGCCCTGGCCATGGCCTACGCTGTCTTCAGCGAGCGAGTTCCGCGCGTAGAGCTCCTCATCGGCTATGAGGGGGATGCGTTCGAGGCAAGCGGGGATGCGGCCGCGGACATCCTCTCCATCACCGCGGTCCATCCGCTGCGGGAAGATGCTCTACGGAAACTCCTCGCCCGCGACGGGGCCGATTGGTCGGTGGTGGAGGGTCTTCTTGGGGAAGGGAAGCTGGTGGAGCTCGAGTATCGCGGCCATCGGTTTTTCTTGCGGGCCTTACATCAACCTTCGTAGAAGACCTCGTACAACTCCACCCGTTCCTCCTTTTCAAGCAGGAACTCGTCGTCCTCGGGGTAGTACACGGCCATCTCGGGCCGGTCGCCCGCGAACTCCCGCATCGCCTCCATGGATTCCCACAGGGTGAGGAGGAGAAAATGGCTTACCTCCCCTTCGTTGCGCCGCAAAAAGAGAAGCTTCCTCAAGCCGGCGGCGGAACCGTAGTCGGGCACCGCCCGCCGCACCAGGAATTCCGCGTAAGCGCCGGCCTTCTCCCGTGGGACCCTCCCGTGCCAGATCCTCGCGATCATCCCTCACCTCCTTGTCTGGCTCACTCCTGAATTTTTGGACACTACGTTGGCCCACTCCCTATGGCCGGACAATGTGAGCCGCGCGAACCCCAGCCGGGAAAGGAGAGTAAAAAGCCTGGGTGGATCGCAGCGGAAAAGATGGCCCTTGCAGCGGCAATCGCTCGATCCGAAGCCGGGGACCACCTGGCATTCGGCCGCCAGGGCATCAGCCACCTCACACTCCAGGCGCTCGGGCGTTTCCCGGACGTAAACCTCCGCGACCCGGGCCGCGGGGGAGGCCAAGAGGTAATCTATGTGCCACCGGAGTCTCTTCTCCTTCCGGAGATGCCGGCGCACCCGGGCTTCGATCCCCCGCATCGCCGAGCCCACATAGGCATAGGTGCCGGGGGCGAACCTCAGCATCCCCAACTTCCCCACCTCGACCTCCGCGGGCCGGTCGAGCTGGATCACCAGGACATAGACCCCACGCATAGGAAGCCTCCGGGCCCTTTATAACGGGGGCACCTCCCGGGGTCACTGCCTGAAGGAAGCAGTGGCGAGCCCGATCGCCCGGCGGTTATGGCGGTCGTAGCCGGTGTAGAAGAGATAAATCTCGTCGCCGAGGAGGACGAGCGCGGGGTGGTTGAGGGCTTTCTCGTCGAATCTTCCAGCGGCTCCCGGCGTGAGGAGCTCCGCGCGCGAGGCAAGTTCCCAACGGAGCCCGTCCCGGGAGCGGGCCGAGAAGATGTGGAAGCGGGAGTGCTCCACCCGCGCGGCGAAGGCGAGCCAGTATGTGCCACCGGGCAACCGGAGCACCTCGGGGTTGAGCGCATCCTCCATGTCCACGAGATCGCCCGTGAGGACAGGCACGGGATCTACTCGCCAGCTTGTGCCGTCGGTGCTTTCGGCGTGCAGGATGGCCCAGCAGCCGTCGGGGTCGCGGGGGAAATCCCGCCCACCGGCGTAGAGCATGTGCCACACCCTGTCCTCGGTGATGAAGACATCCGGGCCGACGAGCGCGCGGGCGTCATACTTCCCGGAGGCCCCGGGCAGCAAGATGGGCCCTTCCACGCGCTCCCAGTGGATCCCGTCGTCCGAGATCGCTAAACCCAGGGCAGCGTCGCGGTGGGCGCGGGCCCGCTTGAGCATGGTGAAGAACATGTAGTATTTGCCGCTTGCTTGGACGACGGCCGGGAAGCCGACCCCATCGCGATCCCATTCGCCGCCCATGGAGGCAAGCACCGGATTCCCCGGATATCTCTCCCAGTGTAGGCCATCGCGGCTCTCGGCGTAGCCGATGGCGTAGCGCTCCCCGTCGAAGCCGGTGTACCACATCTTGAACAGCCCCTCGTCGGGGTCGTAAAGCACCTCGCACGAAAGGACGTCCATCGATTCCCATGCGGCCGTGCCCGGCCCGAGCACGGGTTCTTCGCTCACGCGCTCGAAGCGGATCATCGACGCGGTCTCCTCCTGGGAAGCGACGAGGGCGGCCATCTCGCGGGCGTAGCGGGTGAGCACCCCACGCCAGCCACCCGGTTGGTCCCTCAAGCGCCCGGGAAGCCACTCGGGCCAGCGGGACGGATCGTCCAAGGGATAGGTCCGGTTGATCGGGTTGCCCGCGTCCGCACCGTTGATCCGCACCCAGGGGACACCGCCTTCCACGGCGGCGTTGTTCATCTCAAGCGCATGCTCGACGTAGCGGCCCTGGGCGTGGTCTATCTCCGCCTGTACCCTGAGATACCGCCCGCGGAAGTTCGCGATGAACTCGATGGGCGACCGCTCCCGCCAGAAGGCCTTATTCTCCGGGGATGGATCGACGCGGGTGTTGGGGTGACCACACGGCTCCCCTAGGATGATCGAGCCGTCATGGGGCCCTTCCACGTCGATCCAATAGGCCACGGGAAGCTCCGGCCAGCGTCCCAGCGCGGGACCAGCAAGCAGGCTCCCTCCGGAGAAGGAAGCGATCCCGATGTTGGCCGTGTCCACAAAGGAAAGCTCCGCCAGGTACTCGATCACGGCTTTCAGATCCTCCTGTTGGTTCGGCCCCTGACACGTCTCTTCGCCCTCACTTCGGTCTTTCCCGGGTCGGCCGCGTCCCTCGGGGTTGAACGATGCCACGACGAAGCCCTCCTCGGCGAGCCGGCGGAACTCGGGGTAATCCAGCACTGGCACCCCCGGCCCGATCGCGGGCACGAAGATGACGCAGGGAAACGGCCCCTCCCCGGGAGGCCGCCACCAGGCGGCGTAGATCTCATGCCCCTCCTCATCCACTACCCAAGCCGATTCCCTCGTCAGCGCCGAGGCGGTCAGGCGGAGGTAAAGCACCGTATCCACTCCCAAGGGGACGGAGAGAATGAGATTGCCGTCGGGATCGGCGGTCGCCTTAAACGTGCTTTCCGGTTCCCACGCGACGGTGTCGGCGTCTATCCGATAGAGTTCCACGGAATAGGGGGAGGTCTCCGGAAGGCCCCGGAGGCGGAGGGCAAGGGTCATCTCTCCCGCCCCAGGGGGAGTCACGCCGCGCAGGGCAGGCCGGGCTAAAAGCAACCCCATCCGGGTTCCCTCCGCGTTGCGGGCGGCCAGGACATAGACGTCGGCGAGGTGCTCCGTAACGTCCACCCGTAGCGGGGTTTCCCGGGCCATCTCCGCCAGGGCAAGCCAGGGGAAGTAGGCGGGCTTGGGCCGGCCGTCGGGGGTGAAGTAGGGACTCTCCAAGCAGACCGGGACGTCGCTGCAATCCACCTGTCCATCCGGACCCGCGGCATCGCCGGGCCCCTGGGGCCAGCGGTCGGCCCGATAGAGCGTGGAACGATCCACCACCCCCTGCCAGAGGATTTTCACCGCGGTGTTGAAGGCACCGATGTGGGCGCTACGCCGGGCACCGGGACCCACCGGACCGGTCTGCCACTCCGAGGCCCACAGCCCCACGTGCGAGAAATCCTTGCCGTCAGGACGATAGGTATCGAGAAGCTCCCGAACCGCCCGCACCGCCGCCAGCCGATCCTCCGGGGTCTCGCCGCCGTAGGGATGGACCGAAAGGTAGTCCAGGTCTTCTGGCCGGATGCGCTCCAGCAGGCGCCGCAGGCGATCGAGCGTGCGCTCCAGGCCTTCCAAGCCCACCACCTCAGCCGGTCCCACGATCTTTATGTCGTGGCCCGTCTCCGCCTCATACGCGTGGATGGCATCGACGAAGATCTGGAATAAATCCCAGCACCGTTCCACACCGGCTTCGTCGGGGCGGCAGCCGCCAAGACCAAAAGGCTCGTTGATGAACTCCACATATTCCACCCCCCAGTGGTGGCCGTCGGCCCAGCCGTCGTTGAAGTGCTTGAGGACGTTCTGGATCACCGTGGCCCACTTGGCGGGATCGCGGGGATAGATGCCCCGTTGCAGCCCCCGATCCCCTCGGGTCAACCGGTCGCTGCGCCCGAGGTCATACATGGCCTCCCACAGGGGCTCGATCCCGGCCTCCACGATGGCCTCGATGAAGGGGTCGATGCGGCTGAAGTCGTAAGCAGAAGGGTCATCGGGATCGGCCTGAGGGTCAGGGAAGATGCCCCCCAGGGTGAGGTTGTTAGGGAGGGTGTCCTGGGGTAGGCGCACGTGATCCACCCCGGCGGCCCGGAAATGGGCCGAAAGATCCGCGTCGCCGCGCACAACGGGTCGGGGCCCTCCCTGGACGCCGCTTAGGGGATTGACGGTGCCCAGGACAACCGCGGCGTCCACCGTCACCTCGGCCGAGGTTTCCCTTAACACATCGTCAAGATCCGCCCGCCAATCCCCTGCCCGAACCCGATCGCTCAGCTCCAGCACGGCGGCCAGTCGGGCCAACGAGTCGGGAACGGCCTCGGGCTGGAGCAGCTCCCGGATGTTCTCGCAGTCCACCGCGATGTTGGCCGGGTTATCCACAGCGGGGAGGGGGCGGCCCGCGGCGGCCTCCACGTAGGCTGCGTCGGAGTTGAGGCGCACCCAAGCAACCCCGGCCTCCCGCCACCCTTTATATTGGAGCAGGATGTGGGGATGGTCCGGCGCCACCTGGACGTGATCCCTTTCCGAGCCGATGACGATCACGCGCAGCCCGGGAAGGAAGCCCAAGGTCTCGTCGTAATAGCGGCTCATATCGCGGATGGCCCAGTATTCCCGGGCTTCCTCCAGGGTGGCCACGTCTTGGGGCCAAGGGTCTATAAGGCCCATTTGCACCGCCGCCTCCAGGACCGCGGTGGAGTAGACCCGCTTTTCCCGGCCCGCGAAGGTGCCGGGGTAAGAGCCCAGGACGTAGTCCCCCTGGTCGTAGCGCCCGTTCCCGTTGAGGTCGTGGTAGAGAACTCCCCGGGTACCCTGGCGCTGGGGCCCCCAGCCGCGGGAGATAGCCTGGGGATCCCAGCGCAAGTGCGTGTAGTCCACATCACATTCGGCTCCTCCCGGGGTCAGCCGGCAGGAGCAGGGGGAGTAGAAGGGGAGCTCCTGGTTCCGGGAGCCCAAATCCACCGTGGTGAACTGCACCCCGGCCGGGTTCTCCCAGCCCACATACCAATCGACGGCCATTTCGTCCCCGAAGAGCCCCAGGGCGACGATGGCGGTGTTACCCCCGTTGGAGGAGCCGACCAGGCCCACCTGGAGGACGGGATAGGGGAGGAGGTCTGACACATAGCAGCCGTGTTCGTCGGGGATCTCCCCCCGGAGGAAGCGGACCACGTCCCGCAGGGCTTTCAGGGAGTTGAGCCCCCGGTGGTCGTAGGTCCCGCTCGAGCTGTACGGGGGCCTTCCCCCGCCGGGGAAGGCGAACTTCACACCGATCAGCCCCTGCTCCACGAGGGGGTCTGATCCGGGTCGGGACGGGAGTTCGACATCTCCGGGGGAGTCCGCCCCGGGCACCTCCACCACGGCGGCGGTCCCCTCCGGGTAACGGGGGCTTTCCGGATAGGTAAGCCGCACCACGATCCCCCGTCCCGGTGCTGCCTCCGAGGGGATCCAGGTGACGACGGTCCAACCCCCGGGAATCGGCCGGATCTCCGCTTGGGGACACCGGGAGGTCGCGGCCGCAACCCCCCAGGCACCCAACAGGCCCAAAGCCAAAACCGCCACTGCGATCGAATGAAGCGATTTCACCGTAAACCTCCCTTCCAAATTTCAGGAACGAACCCAACCCCGGTTATAGGCCAGGGCGCAGAAGAGAGCGTCCTCCCTCTCGGCGGGCAGGAACTCCTCGATCACTTCCCGGATCCAGATCCAGCCGTGCCACACCCGCGCGCCCAAAAATTTTCTGTTCGGCTCTATTGCGATTTCCATATGTAAATCCCGTCGGGCTTGGTAGCCACGAGGTAATGCCCGTCCGGCGAGAAGAAAGCGTCATCGAATCCCAGGCCCCCCAGCGGGAGATCCCGCACCCGCCCGGAATCCATATCGATCACTACTAGCCTCCTGGGGCGACAACAGATCCCGGCCAACAACCGCCTCCCGCTCGGGTCATGCGCCAAGATCCAGACATCGGGATCATGCCGCAGTTCCTCCGGTGTAGGGGGAAGAAAACGCGCCAGGACCTTCCCCTCCAGGTCCACCCGCCACACCAAACCGGGGCAATCGGCGCCCCCTTTCCAGGATAGCCCCAAGGCAAGCCCCTTCCCATCGGGGGAGAAGGCGATGGAGGCAATGTATGTCCCCTCTCCGCCACCCAGCGCTGCTATCTCCTGGGAGAAAAGCAACGAGTGGCTTTCACCAGTGCTGAGGTCGATCACCCTCACTCTCTGGAACTTGCTATCCCGGTCAAGATAAGCGATTTTGGACCGGTCACCGGATATGGCCACATCGTTTTTGAAGCTCGGAAATCCCGGCAGCGGGATGGGCAAGGAGGCAGGGGCCCATCGCGCGTCACGCAGCTGCAACCATGGCCGGCCGTCCTCCGTCCGGTAGACGGTGATAAAGGTGCTTTTGGGGCCGGACATCAACGCTATAAGTTCAGATTCCGTTTGTACACTGAAAGCACTCAAATCCAGCCCCGGTAATCGAACTTCCCCCGGGAATCGAACCTCTACTCCCCCTCCCGACTCCAGGACCGCCAAAGCGAAACTCCAGCCGGGGAGCGTTGTGCTGAAACTCGGAAGGCTCATGTGCCGATAAGGGAGAAAGCCGATCACTTGCCTGAGGGTCATTTCGGGAAAGTCGTAAACCAGAAGCGGCCCTTCCCCCGTGCGCACCAGAAAATGACGGCCATGGAACTGGGCTTCCTCAATGGTCAAAGGTTCTATCGTCCATCGTTCCGGTCCGAACGGAAGCAGGAACGCCAGGACCAAGGGGACCAGGGAAAACGGAGGCCCCAGAATACGTATGTGTCCCGGCAGTGAACGGTAGAGCACCGCTGCCGCGAGGAACCCCAAGCCTACGGCCATCGCCCGGCAAAGGATCTGAAGGGTAAGGGGAAGCAACAACCTGGGAATCCAGAATGGCCACCACATCGCGACCCCGGCCGACGCCAGGCCCAACAGCTTCGACCACCCTGCCGAAACGCTTTTCTTCGCCGCAACCAACACGGCAAGGATAAAAAGGACACATGCCGCCAGAGCTAGGGAGATGACCTGCAGCGGCCTAATGGGGTAAATCACCGCGGCGACGAAGGTAAAAAGAAGGAGAAGCGGAATAACACCCAATGCCCCTTTAGTATCGGACAGCCTTTTCCATCCCATGATCCCACCTCTTTACGCTTCCACGGCTTTCCCTTTGGTGATCAAATCCTCATTTCAGCCGATCCGGAAGAACCTGAGCCTCCGTGATTCTATACTGACAAACACCCGTTGCGCTTCTGCAACGGCCAGCCATTTCCCATCAGGGGAGAAGGCGAAATCAGACGTGAACCCCTCCCAAAGCGTGCGGGTACGGCCGTCCTCCACCAAGAACGGCCCCACCCCCTCGTCATGTCCCACACAGCGCACGGAGATGGCCAGGAAGCGACCATTCGGACTATATGCAAAATAGGAACGAAACGGCATCATCCCATACAGCAGCTCCGGGAAGATATCCGGAGGAGGGATCTCCATGAGGGCCCCTGATGATACATTCAACCTGAAGAGGAATGGATACCCCAGCTTTTTGGGCATTACGGAAATGGCGATTTCTTGCCCGTCCGGACGCAGGGCGATGTTCGTGATGTTGCCCGAAATGAATTCCTTCAGATTCCAAGAACGTTCTTGCCCGGAGCTAAGATCCCTCAAATTGACCACATAGGGCCCGCTCCAAAGGTCGGCCTCACCCCCGGTGTAGGCCAGGAAACGACCGTCTGGGGAGAGAGAGGCGCGGGAGCTCATGAGACGGTAGGGGGCGATTTTTTCCCGGGAAACAACCTTTCCGTCTAGACTCGTGCGCACAAGGTAAAGCACACCCCCATCGTTCACATCTTCGTAGGCAAACATCAAAAACATCCACCCTCCATCGGAGAGAGGCCGGAACTGGAAGGGAATCCCCTCTATGGGCCAGAGTTCCACCTCCTTGCCGGTCCCCGCGTCGAGGAAGCGGATCTTTCCCTCCTCTCCGATGATCACCCGATCCCGTTGAAATGAAACGGAGTAAATCTCCTCTTTGCTGGGGTTCTCCACCCGCCACCTGCGCTTTCCATGGGGAAAGCTTCGCAGCTCAAAGACCCTTTTCCGTCCCTGCCCGTAGACAAGCAAAAGGGATGTGCCATCCGGTGACCAACGGAGAACTAACCCCCGCGCACCCTTCGGAAGCCGCCATGAGCCAAGTCCAGGAATCAGTCCCAAACCAGTTAGGGTCCCCAAGATGATGCCCACAGCCGCGAGCAAGGTGAGCCCTACCCACAACTTCCTCGACATCCCTCACCTCCGCCACCCAGGAAAAACCCCGAGGGAGGCCCGCGCCACATATGTCGGAAGCGGAGGCCATCCCTCCTTTACCCTTATCCGTTTAGCTTCCATACGTAGATCCCATCGTACTTGGTGGCAACGAGGTAACGCCCGTCCGATGAGAATACGGCGCCATTGAATCCCAGGTTCCCACGTGGAAGATCCCGCACCCGCCCGGAGGCCACATCGATCACCGCCAGCCTCCCGGGGTGACCACTGACCTCGGCCACCAGCCACTTCCCATCCGGGGCATACGCCAGGATCGAGACTAAGGGATCATGCCCGAGCTCCGCCGGAGTAGGGGGAAGGAGACGCACTAAGACCTTCCCCTCCAGGTCCACCCGCCACACCAGACCGGGGCAATCAAAACCTCCTTTCCAGGATAGTCCCAAGGCAAGCTCCCTCCCATCGGGGGAGAAGGAGAGGGAGTGGATGTACGTCTTTTCCCCACCGCCCGCTTCGGATATCTCCCGCGAAAGATCCAGCCGGAGGAGATCCCCGGTTAGGGGGTCCACCACCATTACCTCCCGACCGCTTTTCGTCACGTAGGCTAGCTTGCTCCCTTTCCGGGCTACCGTAATCGCGTCTCCGAATCCCTCAAGCGGGATCGGGTCGGCCAGGGGCTTCCAACGGGCATCCATCCTCCTGAGCCACGCGTTCCGATCTTGGTGCAGGTAAACAAGGAGGAAGGTGTCCTCCGGGCCCAGGGTTATCGCCGAAATATGCTGTCCTTCCTCCATGGTGTAGGAGTCTCTGTCCCTCATCCCTGAGGAATGGATCGTCGCTATCTCCACTCCCCGCTCAGAATTCAAGACGGCAACGGTCAGGAGCCAGCCAGGGAGGCCGAGATCCAAAAGGTGTGGATCTACATCGAGGGGACCGAACGCGAAAGTCGAGGCCAGGGTGGCATAGGGATGAAAACCGTGGGTACTTAGCAGAACCTTTCGGGGGAAATCGTAAACGAGGATCGGCCCTTCCCCCGCGCGCACCAACAGGAGTTTCCCGAGGAACCGAGGTTCCCAGGGGTGGAGGGGGTCTACCTCCCATCGTTCCGGCCCGAGGGGGATCAGAATGCTTAGCACGATCGGGACCAGCGGGAAGAGAAAGCTCGCCTTGTGTATCAGCTGAGGAAGGGAACGATAAAAGGCCACCGCGGCGATGGTGCTCAGCGCGATGCCCAGGATCCGGCAGGATATCTGCACCGGGAACGGAAGGAGTAGCCGCGGGTTCCATAGCATCCACCAGATGGTGAGGCCGCCGGTGACAATGGCCAGCCAATCCCCCCACCCTGCCGGAACCCTCCAGTTGCGGGCGAGGTAAATCCCTCCCCCTACCAAAAGTAGGGACAAAATGCCAAAAAAGGCCAGCCTCAGCGCGAGAGCGGGATGGATCGCCATAGCAGCAAGAAGGAGCAATGCGAGAATACCTACTACTCCTAAGAAAACAGCCTTCAACTTCCTCGTCCTCACCTCCACCTCCTCGTCGCGGAACCCCTGGGTCCACCTTTCGCGGCCAGCCACTACTATTCGGGCACTTCGACGAACACGGCGCGGTCACCGTGTAGCAGGGCGAGATAGCGGGCTTGGGGCGAGAAGGTGAGATGGTGCCCAAGGCAGCGTTCATCTTTCTCACTATCACAGACCGGCTTGAGTTCTCCAGTGGCAAGCGAGCGGAGGAACAAGGTGCCTTTAAATGGGGAAGAACAGGCCATGGCCGCAAGCAGGCTACCGTCCCGGCTGTAGGTCAGGGCGCAGATGAAAGCGTCCTCCCCCTCAGCGGGCAGGAACTCCTCGATCACTTCCCCGGACACAGCATCCAGCCGGATCACCCGGGGGAGCCCAGGCTGGTCTGCGCGAAGGCCCAAAGCGATCTCCGTCCCTTGGGGATGGACGGCCACGCCCCAGACCGCCCGCAGCCAGGCTCCCGACGGCTTGACCCCGAGCTTTTCGCGGAGGTCCCATTTCTTCACCTCCCCAGTGACGAGGTCGACCAATCCCACGACGTGGAACTCCTCGACGTAAGCGAGGAACCGCCCGTCGGCGCTGAAGGGCCGGGACCAGCTGATCCAGCTCTCATCTCCCACCGGGATCGCATCGCCTGAGGGATTCCCCTCTCGGCCGTAGCGCACGAGGAACAGAGAGCCGTCGCGGTCGACGAGCACCGCCAGGCTCCCGTCGGGGACGTAGCGGACCGTGAGGGGGATGTCCTCTTCGGCGACGCGGGGATCGTTCCGGATAGGGATCTCCCCGATCAGCTCGCCCTTTACGGCGTAGCGCCTCAGGCGACTCCGCGTGAGGAGGGCGAGCTCATCTCCCCCGGGTGAGAAGGCCACCGGGCTCATGATGGAGCCATAGCCCTCCTCCACCTCCACCCGCCAACGACGTTTGAGGGAGGGCCAAGCGCGGAGCTCCAGCACCATCCCCCGATGGGGACTTTTATGGGCATCATAGGCCATGGCCAAGGCGGATCCGTCCGGGGAGAAGGCCATGCCGGCACATCGGTATCCGGAGGGTGCCCTCAGGGCCCGCGGCCCGCCACAGGAAGTGAGGACGATAGCCAACGTCGCCGAGACGACGAAACATATCGCCCACCTCAAGGTTTTCATTGTTTTTTACCTCCTCCCAAGGAAACGACTTCACGTCGCAACCGAAGGCATAATTTGCGTCTTCAACCATCCGCTCTGAGGAGCTTCAGGATCAGGACCTCGGGTTCATCTCGGTGGACGAGGAAGAGAGCGACACGACCGGTTGGAGCCCATCCCAAAATGACGATCTGCTTTTCACCTTCGTACAAGATCTTCTCCTCGTCCTCAGACGTTTCCGCGGAGCGGATCGCCAGCCGGTAGGTCATCCGAATCGTCTCATCTCGGATCACGGTGGAATAGGAATAAAGCCACCAGGCCCCGTCAGCGGAGAAAACGAATGAGTCGAGGGAGGTTGCCTTACGTACCCCGGAGACCTCGCCGGTGACAAGATCCACCAATCCCGATCCCACCCAGGCGAATCTCCCGTCCGGCGAGACGTCTAGAAGACGCATAGGGTAGGGGTAGGACCAGAGAAGGGCCGGCTCACGAAGCCCGGTGGGATCGGCTACCCAGATCTGGAAGGTCTTGCGATCGGGGGCGAGGACACCGTAGTAGAGCCCGGCCTCGCACCAGACAAGTCCCTTGAGGATCCCCTCGTAGCGGGCCACCGGCGCCTCGGCCAGCGCCCCGGGCGGAGCCACCA
>JALVLL010000135.1 GCA_027027485.1 Candidatus Bipolaricaulota bacterium
AGACCGTAGTGGTAGGCGGGGTGGCCAAGTCACGGCTTTGGCTCCAGATCATAGCCGACGTCACCGGACGCCCCATCCGGACATTGTCAGGTGGAGCCGGCGCCCCGCTGGCCGATGCCCTGCTCGTGGGGCTCGCCGCAGGGCTTGTGGATTCCCCCAGGGCTATCCGGGAATGGTGTCCCTACACTGAACCCGTCCTTCCGGATCCCTCAAGGAAATCCCTCTACGATGGCTATTACCGCGTCTACAGGAAGCTGTACCCGGCACTGGCCCCGCTTCTCCACGAACTTTCACGTCTTTCTCAGGAGAACACGCGGTAGGGGATCCCGGAGAGCTTCGCGAACCATATAAGCTCCTGTACGTAGTCCCCGTAGATCCCGTGGATGTGGTTTGAATCGTACTCGGAAAGGAGTTCATCCGGGCTCACCTTAAGCTTGGCGAAGGCGTGGGGCCACTCCACCTGGGTCGCGGCGGCCTTCTCCTCGGCCACATCGGGGGGCAGATCCAGGAACTCGGCGGGGATGATGGCGAGCCAGTAATGCCCGTTCTTCCGGGCCAAACGTGCCAGGGTCACCTCCCCGGGGGCAGCGATATGTCGCACCGCGGCTCCCCCGGCGGGGAAGTAGAAGCCCTGGGGATAGAACTCCACCCTGGGGAGGTTTACATCTGGATCGCGGGAGTGGCCGGCATAGTAGGTCGCGTGGTTTCCCGAATTACAGAGGTCGAAGGCATCGAGCTCGGCATCGTAATGCCGGAGATCCGCGAACAGGACCGGTTCCCCGCTTATGTGCTTGAGGACCTCCATGGTGAGGGCCCCGTCCATGTCCGCCTCGGTGGCCGCCACAAAGGGCTCCTTCGGGCCGTTCCAATCGTAGGGATCGTTGAGGAAGGCCTCGGTGAGGTCCATGGTCACGAAGTGGTCGGTGAGCTCGGGCTGGGCTTTTATCCCGAGGAAGTGGAGGCCGAACTCCTTCGCCATCTCCCGCACGGCGATGTAGCTTTTGATCTGGAGCTTGAGCTTCTCGGGCGTCAGCTGCTTTCCGTCGTAGCGGATCTTCCCCACCTTCTTGGAGAGCCAGTCGAATGCGTGTTCCACCTCGTCCCTGGGGGCGAGCTCGGACCGGCGTATGATCTCCGATTGGTCGATGTGCTCCACGTCGATCCCGAAGAGCTTCATCCACTGGTCGGTGTTAGCCACGGCGGTGTACATCCCCATAGGGCGGCCGCCGAAGAGGCCGAAGGTCTCCCCCCGGAGGCGGTTGATGGCCGAGGCAGCGCGGACGAACGCGAGCACCTTACGAAGGACCTCCCCGTCGCGGATGTCCCCGAAGAGGCGTACGTGGGGGACCCCAATTTGGTCCAGTGCCCCGGCGGAGGCCAACATCCCCACCATCCCCGGGTATCTCGGGTTGATGTTGGAGAAGAGGAGAAATGGCCCCGGGGCGAACTTGGCGGCGATCACCGCGAGGTGCGGGAAGCTCCACACGGCGAAGTTAAAGATGGTCGCCTCGCAGCCCAGGTCCGCGAGGCGCTTGGCCTCGTTACGGGCGAGCTCAGCGGTCCAAATGATCTCCCTGCCCTCAACGGGCTCCACTTCCCCCGTTTCCCGAAGGGCCTCGGCAAGCCTCCGCTGGAACTCAAGGTTAATCGGCTCCACTTCCCGATGTACCGATTCCCGGCCATCGGAGAAGGTGAGTATCCCGACCTTCCTCTCCCTCATCCTTACGCCTCCTTTCCCGATCCATTCGTAAATTCCGCCTCGGAAAGCCTTACGTGTTTGATGGCTTCCCGCCGGTAGGTGTAGACCACATGGATGGTCCCATCCTCCCCTTGGATCACGGCCGGATAACTGTACTCGCCTTCCCCGTCCTCCAACATGATCCGATGAGGCCACGATCGACCTCCATCGGGGGAGAGGGCGGCCACCAGTGGAGTGCGCGGTCCCCACGCATCGAAGCCCGTGGGCATCCGTTTGGGCCAGGCGTGATGGAGCTTCGCCATATCGCGCGCGATTGTGGTGGGATTGTACACGAGCACAAGATTTCCTGACCTCAACCGCACCATATCGATTCCGCTGTTGGGATTGGGGAGGGGAGTTGGTTCGGGACGGGACCAAGTCAACCCGTCATCGCTGGAATAGCTCACGAAGATATGGCCTTCTTGGCTCCTCATGTAGGCCATGATCCTCCCGTCGGAGAGGCGTACCACGGTGGGCTGGATCAATTTGGCCCCGGCAACGCGGCCGAGATCGCCCGTTACTTCCCACGTCTCCCCCCCATCCTCGCTCCGCAGGAAGGCCGCGCTCCATCTGGCCTCCCATTCCACGGGGAGCAGGATGAAGTTTCCCTCCACTAAAGGCTTGTTCTTTCCCAAGAGCCCCTTTTGCTCCACCAGGAGCTCGAGGTCGGTCCAAGTACGGCCACCATCGTAGGATCGTTTGAGGAAGAGGTATGTCCCACCGCTGCACCAACGTTCGCCGTAGTTCACCGGCGCGATGAGCCAGACCGCACCGTCCGGACCCACAAATACCCGGGGATTCACCGTGGCTCGGCGTGCCACGTGGACCCAGGTCTTCGGCCGGGACCAGCGGCCCTGGCTGTAACGGGCGCCCAGGATCACTTGATCAGGGGCCCCCTCGTACTCGCCAGCGTAGAAAGCCAAGAGCAGATCGCCCTCGGGAAGCTCACAGATGCTCGGGGCGTGGCAATGGGGATATCCCTTTGGAGGCTGGATCAGCGCCACCGTTTCCATCTCTTATCCCTTCACCCCGGAGCCCGCCAACGTGAACCCTCGGATGATCTGGCGCCGCAGGATGAGGAACACGGCCAAAGAGGGGAGCGAGGCCATGAATGCCCCCGCCAGGATCAGCCCGTAATCGATCTCGAACGCCCCCTGCAGGAGCTTCAGCCCCACCGGCAAGGTGACCATCTGGGGCTTGCGCAGGCAGATGAGGGACCAGAAGAACTCGTTCCAGGCGTAGTTGAAGATGTACACGCTGAAAGCGGCGAGCACCGGCTTCGAGAGGGGCAGGATCACTCGAAGGAGCACCCCCAGGCTGGAGCAGCCGTCGATGCGCGCGGCGTCCTCGAGGTCCTTGGGGATGTTGATGAAGAACTGCCGAAGGAGGAAAAGCCCGATGGGCATGGCGATCATCGGGAGGGCTACCCCCTGGTAGGTGTTGAGGAAGCCGAACCTGTTCATCATGAAGAAGAGGGGGATCACGTTGACCTGCCAGGGAAGGAGCATGAACACGAGGAGGAGCAGAAAGAGCGAGTCCCTCCCCTTCCACTGTAGCCGGGCGAAGGAGAAGGCCGCCGGCACCGACACGATGAGGGATCCCAGGGTGACAAAGGAGGAAACGATGACGCTGTTGAGGAGCCAACGCAAAAACGGCCACTCGGAAAAGAGGCGCCGAACGTGGTAGGCGGTGAAGTGGGACGGGATCCATTTCGGGGGAATGGTGAAGATCTCTGATTCCGGTTTGAAGGCGGTATCCGCCATCCAGAGGATGGGGATGATCCACAGGAACGCTATTCCGTAGAGCACGAGATACGGTCCGTATCTCCTAATCCACTTCATTGCAGCTCCGATTTGAGCCCCAGGAGACGCACCCCCAGGAGGGTCATCGCCAGGATCATGATTAGGAGGACCACCCCCGCGGCCGCCGCCTTGCCGATGTCGAAGTAATCGAATCCCACCCAGTAGAGGTATAGCGCCAGCACCTCGGAGGCCCTCCCCGGCCCTCCCTCGGTCATGATCAGGACCTGGCCGAAGGTGCGGAAGGAGGAGATGGTGGTGAGCACGAGGGCGAACAGGATGGACGGTTTCAGTAGGGGAAGGATGAGGTGAAGGAACTTATGGTATGGCCGGGCCCCGTCGATCTCGGCCGCCTCGAAGAGTTCCCGGGGGATCTCCTCCAGCCCTGCCTGGAAGACCAGCATGCGGTACCCCGAGAGCCACCACGCCGTGGCCACGGCGATGGCCGGGAGGGCCCAGGCGGGCTCAACGAGGAACACCGGGGCATGGGGAAAGATCCGGGTGATCCCGTACTGCAACAGGCCGAAGTCCCTGTTAAGTAGCCACTTCCACACGATGGCCACGATGGAGACCGTTAGGAGATAGGGG
>JALVLL010000136.1 GCA_027027485.1 Candidatus Bipolaricaulota bacterium
GGATACAGCTTGCCCGGGAGGGGGCGGCGGTGGTGACCCTCTCCGTCCCCACCCGCTACGTTCACACCGCGGTGGAGGCGGCCCACAAAAGGGACATCCAGGCTGCGGTGGATCTTCTGGCTGCCTTCCTCGAGCGCTGCCACGAGGTGGACCTGAGGCTTTAAGGAGGGGCTATGAGGAGGATCCTCTTCAAAGACGTGGAGGTCATCGCCACATTCGATCGGGAGGGACGGGAGCTCAGGAACGGGTGGCTCCTGGTGGAGGGAAACCGGATCGCCGCCCTGGGGGAGGGGGAACCGCCGCCGGGGCCTTTCGACGAGGTGATCGACGGCCGCGATAGGGTCATGATCCCCGGGATGGTGAACACCCACCACCACATGTACCAGACCCTCTTCCGGGCCGTCCCCGGCGCCGCCGATAAAAAGCTCTTCGACTGGCTCGTCTTCCTCTACGAGCGCTGGCGGAGGATCGACGAGGAGGCGGTGTACGTATCCACCATCGTCGCGGGGATGGAGCTTCTGCTTTCGGGCTGCACCACCACCACCGACCACCTTTATCTCTTTCCCCGGGGGAAGGAGCGCCTAATCGACGTACAGATCGAGGCCGCGAGGGAGCTCGGGATCCGGTTCCACCCCACCCGGGGCTCCATGTCCCTCTCCCGCAAAGACGGGGGGCTTCCCCCCGAGGACGTGGTCCAGACCGAGGAGGAGATCCTCTCCGATTCGGAGCGCCTGATCCGGGAATACCACGACACTTCCTTCGGTGCCATGGTGAGGGTTGCCCTGGCCCCCTGCTCCCCCTTCTCCGTTACCCCGGAACTCATGAGGAAGACCGCCGAGCTCGCCCGCCGGCACGGGGTCTTACTCCACACCCACCTCGCCGAGACGGTGGACGAGGAGAAGTTCTGCCTGGAGAGGTTCGGGATGCGGCCGGTTCAGTACCTGGAGGAGCTCGGTTGGCTCGAGGGCGATGTGTGGCTCGCCCACATGGTCCACGTGAACGCGGAAGAGATCGCAAAGATCGCGGAGGCCGGGGTGGGGGTGGCGCATTGCCCCTCCTCCAACATGCTCCTGGGCTCGGGGATCGCCCCCATCGTGGAGATGCTCGATGCCGGGGTGCGGGTGGGGCTTGCGGTGGACGGCTCGGCCTCCAACGACCACTCCAACATGATCCGGGAGGCGAGGCAAGCGATGCTTGTGGCCCGGGTCAAGTACGGGGCCGAGGCCATGCCCGCCCGGAGAGCCCTCAGGATGGCCACCGTGGGCGGGGCGGAGGTCCTCCACCGGGAGGATGAGATCGGGTCCCTGGAGCCTGGGAAGTGCGCCGACCTTTCGCTGTGGGATATCTCGGGCCTCGAGTTCTCCGGGGCCGCGGATCCCGTGGCCGGGCTCCTCCACTGCGGCGCCCAATACGCCGATTTAGTGATGGTGAACGGGGAGATCCTGGTGAGAGGGGGCCGCCTCGTGAACGAAAAGCTCTACGAGCATATCCCCCGCCACCGCGAGATCGCCGGGAGATTGGTGGGCAGGTGAGTCGATCCCCTGCCATGTGGCGGGCGGCCCGGCGATAGGCAGGGCCGCCTCTAACATCAGGGGCGTCCCCTCACACGCCACCGGAGCTGTTATGATCACCACCGATTTCTTTTCCTCCATCAGGGGAAATAAGGCTGTGATCCGTAAGCAGCTTGCCTCCATCCCCTTTTGCCATGCCGGCGAAAATGGTCCGGAAGATGAGGACGATACGTCGGGCAATTCCATGGGCCTTGATGGTTTCCCTTTGTTCCCCCGCCATCGCCCTGGACCTCACCGGTTCATGGGAGGCCCGGGTGGATGTACTCCCCATGCCCGAGCTCAAACGGGTGAGCTTCACCATGGGCGTCGCGGACCCCGTCCTCTCCCTCTACACCACCTCGGTCTTCGAGGGGGAACGCGGCTTTGTGGAGGAGCGTTTCGGCCTTTCGGGGGAATGGGGTCCCTTTTCCCTGAGCGCGGAGCTCGTCCTCTCCCCCGCGGATGTGATCCTGAAGTCCACCCCCTACACCGCTTCCGGCGATCCCGCCGACCCTCCCTCGGATCCCCCGGCGGTGGAGTGGAGGATCGCCGGGCCCATATACCGGAGCCTGTCCTTGGGGCTCTCTTTCTCCCTCTTCGGGGCGAAGCTCTCCCTTACAGTCGAACACTTCATGGAACACGTTCTCGAGTTCTCCCACGAGGACTTCGGCCAGACCTGGTCCACCACCTGCCCCGCCAACGCCCGTTACCTGAACGCCGCCAGGGAAAGGGAGATAGACGCCTCCGAGGCCGTGATCCTCTACTACGCCGATCCCGGGAAGACGCTCCTCATCGCCCGGGAGACGGTCAAAGGCCCCTTCGAGGTGCTCCCCGACTTGAGCGACTACGTCCCCGCGGCCAGGACCTACCTCCAGAACCTGGCGGCGGCCCGGGCGGCGGAACTCGGGGCCGCCGCCTTCGAAGTCCCCCCTCCTCCCCCGGAAAAGCTCGTCTTCAGGCTCTGGGTTCCCTATTACATGCGCTACACCTTCGCCGCGGAGGCACCACCCATCAGGGCCAGGGCCATCTTCGATGACGTGGGCACCGGCGTTCACTTCGACGAGATGACCGTTACCCTGGGGGGATTGAGCCCCTGCTGTGGCATCGGCTTCGAGGCGGAGCTCTCCTTTTCCAAGTGCCGGGGCTTCGAATACTTCAGGATAACCCTGAACGATCTCCTGAAGCTCTGTTGCGGGATAGACATGGACCTCACGGTCAAGTTCACCACCGATCACAAGGAGGTGACGTTGGACTTCGATGGGATCGTGCTTTCGCCCGGTGTGATCATCTATGCCGAGCCGGAGCTCATCGGCCCCTACATCATCGGGGGATTAAGGGTCTACGGGTTCGAGATCCGCTGTAGCTTCAACGGGTGTACCTACCTACGCTCGCTAACCGCCTTCGACCCCCATAAGGTGGAGGAAATCATCGGGGAGGATATCTTTAGGGATGCGGAGTACGAGCTCATCGAGCTCGGGATCTGTGGCCGGGCATGTTGTGGGCAGCGGTATCGCTTCAGGGGCTATTCCCTCTTCGGGGGGCCAGGTTTCATGGGGATAGCCCGTGTGGGGGCGGAGCTTGCGGCTCCCCTCTTCCCGGGGTTCGAGATCGGCTTCTCCTGGGACACCTCCCCCTCTTTCTCCCTCACCTGGAAGCTCGAGTTCTAAGATGGAGACGAAACTTTTGGAGGAAGCCAGGGAGATCTTCCGGCGCGAGGGCCGTCTCATAAGGCTCCCCGCCGATAAAACCATCGTCTTCGTGGGGGACACCCATGGTGACTCCGAGGCCTCCGAATACGTGATCTCCAGGTTCCTCCGGCCGGACCACGTGATCGTCTTCCTCGGCGACTACGTCGATCGCGGCCCGGATTCCGAAGGGAACCTGGAGCTCCTGCTCCGCACAAAGGTGGAGCATCCCGACAGGATCTACCTGCTTATGGGAAACCATGAGGCCTGGAAGATCGAGCCCTTCAGCCCGGCCGACTTCTGGAGGAGGCTTTCCCCTAGGGAACTGGAAGCGTTAAGCTCGACGCTCCTGGAGCTCCCACTGGCGGCGCACCACCCCGGTGGCGTGCTCGCCCTACACGGTGCCCTTCCGGATGTGGACGAGGTCTCCGAGATCTCGCACATACAGCCGGGATCGGCCGATTGGCGCAAGATCACGTGGGGCGATTGGGTGGATGCCCCCGGGTACGCGCTGGATCCGGGGGCGCTGGGGCGCCCCGCCTACGGCAGGGATTACTTCGAGGAGGTCATGGAACGTCTGGGTCTCAAGGCCCTGGTGCGCTCGCACCAGCCCTTCGCCCCCCTTTACATGTTCGAAGGGAGATGTCTTACCATCTTCACCTCACTGGCCTACGGGGGCGCGGAACGCACGGTGGCGATCCTCAAACCGGGCCGGAGGATAAATTCGGCAAAAGACTTGGATCTTTATTACTTCTAGGGGATCCCTGGTCTCAGGGCTTGTGGGGCTTGGAGGAGAGTTCCTCGGAGGAGGCCTCGGAAAGCCAACGGCAGAACTCCAAACGCTCGGAAACCGCCGCCTCCAGGATCTCCCGCCCCTTCTC
>JALVLL010000137.1 GCA_027027485.1 Candidatus Bipolaricaulota bacterium
GGTCAGGAAGACGCTCGAGGAGCTCCTGGGAAAGGACGATGGAAGCGAGACCCGTAGCGAGGCGTCGGAGGCCGTCACACCCCCCGATGAAGTCCTGGAGGTCCTCCTTCCCCCCCGCATCTCCCTCCCCCGGGCCTTTTCCGGGAAGACCTCGTTGAAGGTCACCTTAAGGAACGTGTCGGAATTCGAGGCCGATGAGGTGAAGATCTCGTTGCGGGAGGCCCCGCCCGGTGTCTCCGCCGAGGAGGTCACCGTGGGAAGCATCGGCCCCGGGAACGAGGCCACCTTGGATTTCCCCCTATCCGTGGAGGGACTCGAGGAAGGCGAGTATCCCCTGGAGATCGGGGTGAACTATTCGTTCTGCGTAAGTGAGGACGCCTGTTTCAAGGATTCACGGGTAGCGACCTCCCTGCTGATCGTCCGGGGCCCTGGGAGCGACGGGTCCCCCTCGGCTCACGAGCCAAAGGGCCATGGGGATTCCGGGGAAGGGGGGCGAGCCTTTCCCTGGCTCCTTGTCCTCGGGATCGGGGCGGCCTTGGTGGTCGCCTTCTTCCTCCTGAACGATTAGCTCATGCAGGAATTTCCCCGTTACATCCTCCTGGGGCTGGTTCAGGGCCTGACGGAGTTCCTCCCCGTGAGCAGTTCGGCCCATCTGGTCTTCTTCCAACACTTCCTGCGCCTAGACCCTCCGGGGGTGGTGCTCGAGGGGGCACTGCACCTCGGGACCCTGCTCGCGGTGCTCGTTTACTTCCGGCAAGAGGTCCTCTCGCTTACTTCCCGGGTGCTTCGGGGTGAGAGGGGGGCGTTACGGTACCTCGGGTTGCTGGCCCTGGGGACGCTGCCCGTAGCGGTGGTCGGGATCCTCTTCTCGGACGAGGTGGAGGCGGCCTTCGGAAGCGTGAGGCTCGCCGCCGGGCTTTTGCTCGTGACCGCGGCCTTCCTCGCCGCGGCCGAGGTCGGGCTCAGGAAGGGGGGCGGGCTCCCCCTGGGTCTCAGCAGGGCGGCCGCGATCGGGGGGGCACAGGCGTTGTCCCTCTTCCCGGGGATCTCGCGTTCCGGTATCACCATCTCCACGGCCCTCATCCTCGGGGTGGGACCCGAAGATGCGGTCCGCTTCTCGTTCCTCCTTTCGATACCCGCCATCGCTGGGGCCGGGGCCTTCGCGATCCTCGGTGCCGGCGGTACTTCCCTTTCCGGGGCGGAGCTCTTGGGCATCGCCCTGGGGGGAGCGGCGGCATTCGCGAGCGGACTTTCCGCGATAAAGGTCCTCTTGGCGCTGCTTTACAGGAGGGGGCTCTGGCCGTTTGCCCTGTACTGTTTCGTTTTAGGGCTTGTAGTCCTCCTGGTCGCCGGAACTTGACCGACCCGTTCTGGGGGTATACATTAGCAACAACCCGATAAGACGTGAATGAGGTGCGAGGACACCGAAAGGGAGGAACAGATAGTTGCGAAGGGGGTACGGGGATGCAGGTGACGTTATATTTCAGCAAAGAGGATGAATACCTCATACGCCTCGTCGATGAGAAGGCCCGTAGGGAGCGCAGATCCCGCTCCGCCGTGATCCTTTCCATCCTAGAGGAGTACTTCGAGAGCGACAAGCGTTTGGGCGAAATACTCCTCGATCTCAAAGTCCTGAAGCCCCAACAGCTCCAGGAGGCCCTGGAGGAGCAGAAGAAGGGAGAGGGCAAGCTCATCGGGGAGATCCTCCTGGAGAAGGGCTACGTGAGCGAGGATTCCCTGAGGAAAGCGTTGGAGATCCAGAGCCGCTTCAAAGAGATACCGGTGGCTTAAGCCGAGCGAAAATATCGAAATAGGTGATCGATGTCCTTTATTTAGGGGGTTCCACTTCGCTTTTCAAGTTCTATAATTAGGGCAACCCTGAAAAGGGCAAACCCGTCGTAAGGCGGGGGCGCAAAGCCACGGGCCCTAGGGTTTTAAAAAATACTAGGGTAGCCGGGCTGCCAGGGTTTACAGCACTGGCAGCCCGGCTTTTGTTTTGGGTTGCTGGGAAAGGAAGAAGCAAGGAGGCGGAAATGAGGAGGATCATCGTAGCGACAAGCCTTTTGATGGCTTTAGCAATCGGGGTGTTAGGTGGAGGGAAGGTCGAAGTGGTGATCACCGACGGGGGAAACTGGGCCCTCCCGTATATCGATTCCCTAATGGTCTATCCCTACAACCCGGAGTCCCCGCCGAACGGATCCGAGGAGGTAAAACCTATATTGGTCCTCGAGGGGCTCCACGATCCCGTGGATTTCGAACTGCCCCCGGGCATGTATGAGATCGTGATCAAGGTCTGGAAGTATGGGGTCGAGCCCGTCCTCATACCCCTCGGCGAGTTCCAGGTACAAGGGGAGAAGATGGTATTAGACCTGAGGAAATTCAAAATCCCGTTTGAGATATTTGTCCCCGCTTGATCAAGGGTGAGTGAAGGAGGCGCTTATGACGAGATGGATAACGTTCGCTCTATTTGCCGCCCTCCTCGGTGCCCTATCCGTTCCGGCTTTGTCCTATGAGATCTCCGGTACCCAAGGAATATGGGTCGACGGGGAGCTCACCAACGGCGGCGATCCAGACGGCTTGGGGACCAACGAGATCCGTTGGGGCGGTGATGTTGGGTATGGGCGGAGCGGCTATCGTTTCGATAGTGCGGGAGATCAGACCTTCAATGAGGGCGATCACATACTTCTGGGGACGTTCTGGCATTTCAACTGGCCGGTCTACCCCCCGAGCCTGAGCTGGGCGGATCTCCAGGTGACACTGTACTTCACCGATCCCCCCATCTCACCGGATCCCACCTTCACGTTCCGGTTTCACCATGAGGAGACCCCCAACCTTAGTTCATGTACGGATTGTGAGTATTCGCCCTGCGAAAGGCCGTGTCCTGACAGGGTCACGTTTCCCAACTCCTACCCCGAGGAGAGCTACCGCATAGGAGACAGGTTATATACCTTGAGGATTCTCGGCTTCGTCGATGAGTTCCCCGGGGGCGACCCGGTGGAAGAGTTCATCACCCAAGAGCATGAGAACAACCATGCTTATTTGGTCGGTGTCTTGACCTCGGTCCTCGTGCCGGAACCGCAGATAAGGGTCGTAGCCAAGGAGGTCTCGGTCGATAATGCGACCTGGCACGATGCCGATTCCGCTCCGGGTTTGGTGGTAGAGGCCGGTACCCAAATCTATTGGAGATACATCGTACAGAACACGGGGAACGTCCCACTGACCGATGTAAAGGTGTATGACAGCGAGCTAGGACTGGTGGGGCAGGTGGCCCAGCTTGAACCGGGGGAAACGGCCATCTTTTATGCCAACGGCACGGCCCAGGTGGGGCAACACAGCAATGTGGCCACCGCCGAAGGGTACCATGAAGGGGACAGGATCGCTGACGATACCGGCGATCCATGTTACTACTTCGGCATTCAGGCGGAAGACGACTCCTACACCGTCGATGAGGATCAGACCTTGAACGTGAGCTCGCCCGGGGTTTTGGACAACGACCATTATACCGATCTGGATCATCTGGACGTGGTCGATGATGTGGATCACGGTAGTCTGGGTTTGAATAACGATGGCTCCTTTACCTATACGCCTGAGGCCGATTTCTGCGGCACCGATTCCTTCGTTTATAAGATCGTGGCCACCAATGGAGCTTCCTCCGAAGCGACGGTCACCATCACGGTGGAGTGCGTGAACGACCCGCCGGTGGCGGTGGACGACAGCGAGGTCACCGACGAGGACACGCCGGTGACCACGGACGTGGTGGCCAACGACTACGACATCGACGGGACGGTGGAGCCGGGCACGGTGGCCATCGTCACGGGGCCCAGCCACGGGACGGTGACGAACAACGGGGACGGGACGGTGACCTACACCCCGGACGCCGACTTCTTCGGGACGGACTCCTACACGTACACGGTGGATGACAACGAGGGGGCCACCTCCAACGTGGCCACGGTGACGATCACCGTCAGGCCGGTGAACGACCCGCCGGTGGCGGTGGACGACAGCGAGGTCACCGACGAGGACACGCCGGTGACCACGGACGTGGTGGCCAACGACTACGACATCGACGGGACGGTGGAGCCGGGCACGGTGGCCATCG
>JALVLL010000138.1 GCA_027027485.1 Candidatus Bipolaricaulota bacterium
GACGTGCTTTCCCTGGGGCCCGGGGATGCCACGAGGACGCTCTTTTTCGACGGGGAAGGACGGCTCATCTCCGAGGCGATCGTCTCCCGACTCCCCGACGACCGTTACGGGGAGGGGCGTTATCTCGTGCTCGCCCCGAAGGGCGATGGGGAAGCCATTAGGAAATGGCTTTCGGCACTCTCGGATGGCTACGTCCTCTTCGACCCCGAGGACATCCACCGCAAGGTCCAGGGGCCCGCGGTAATAGAGGAAGTTCGTGACGCGTTACGCGTGACGGGTGACGGGAAAGTGGAGTTCACCCTGGATGGAAAAAGAGTTAGGGTGGATGCCGAGGGGAACGTAGCTCCGGAGGGGATCTTCCTGGGACTCTCGGGGGAGATAAAGGGGCTCTACAAGGAGCGCCCTGAGCTCTTCGCCATCAAGAAGCCCTATTTCGTCGGGGAGCCCCTCCTGCGGGAAGTGCTCCGTGCCTCACATCCCCTATCTCCGCCCGCTGACCCACCCATCACCTATCACCCATCACCCGTCACCAAGAAGACGCCCCTCAACGACTGGCACCGGGAGCACGGGGCCAACATGGCCGAGTTCGCCGGCTACGACATGCCCCTTTGGTTCTCCTCCGCCCTGGAGGAGCACCGGGCGGTGCGGGAGCGGGCGGGGCTCTTCGACCTCGGACACATGGGGACCATCATGGTCTCCGGCCGCTTCGCCGAGGCCTTCCTGGACCTTGTTTTCTCCAACTACGCCGCCTGGATACACCCCGGCCAGGCCATGTACGGGTTCCTCCTCGATCACGAGGCCCGGGTGATCGACGACCTCATGATCTACCGCCTGGCCGAGGACCGTTATCTCCTCGTCGTCAACGCGGTGAACGAGGATCGGGACCTCGCCTGGCTCCGCGCGGTGAACGAGGGGAAGGTCCGTCCTGACCCCAATCGCCCGTGGGTGGAGCCCCCGGGGGAGGTGGAGCTCCGGTTTCTGAAAGATGAGGAAGGCGGCCTCGTGGATTTCGCCCTCCAGGGCCCGAGGTCCCGGGATGTGCTCACGAGGCTCCTTCCCCGCCGGGATTCCCTGAGGCTCCGGGCCCTGCGGAGGATGGAATTCATCGAGCTCGAGATCGAAGGGACCGAGGCCATCTGTGCCCGTACCGGCTACACCGGGGAGCCCTTGGGGTACGAGATCTACGTGCCGAAGGAGAGGGCACGGGTGGTCTGGGAGGCGATCCTGGACGCTGGAAAGGGGTTCGGGGTACTCCCTTGCGGCCTCGCGGCCCGGGATTCCTTGCGGTGCGAGGCGGGGCTTCCTTTGTGGGGCCACGAGCTAGCCGGGGAGCATGAGATCCTGCCCCACGAGGCGGGGTTCGGGGCCTATGTGAAGCTCCACAAGCCCTTCTTCATCGGCCGCGAAGCCTATAAAGGAAGGCTTTCCCGCTGGGAGCGGGAGGTCATCCGCTTCGAGGTCCCGGCGGGGGCGCGACCGGTGCGGGCGGGCGCCGCGGTCTTGGACAGGGGCGGCCGGGTGATCGGCTGGGCCACGAGCTGTGTCCCCGTGCCCCAGGGCCACCAGGTGGGGATGGCCATCGTGTGGCGGAGGGGCCTAGCGAAGGGGACGCCCATAGGGCTCGCCCTGGGCAAAGCCCCCGAACGCACGGAGCTCGGGGCACGGCTCCCCTGGATCGTGGAGGGGAAGGTGCTCTCCCGGTTTTTCTCCAAGGCGCCTTACGGTTCGAGGGGGTCCCAAGAGTAGGGGATGAACGGGATACGACGGGCCTTCGTGGTGTTGAGCCACGCCGGGCCCCTAACGCCGGATTTCCCCTTGGCGGACCTCCCGGGGAGCGCTGGAAGGCTCGATATCCTCTGCCGCTGCGCCACCGAGGCCTTCCTCCTCTCCCACGGGATCCGCCGCGATGTCCTCCTTTACCTCGTGATCCGCGGGAGGCTCCTCATAAGGCTCGACGGGCGGACCCTCAGGTACCTCAACCCGGATGAGCGCTCCACCGCCGCCCTCCTGAGGAAGGCCATCGCGGCCGTCCAGGGGAAGGAGGGCCCGGAGTGGGTGCCCTCCACCCCGGGGATCCACGCCCGCTGGGGGTCGCTTTCCGACGTGCGGGCCGAGCTCGAGGGAGGGGGCCACTCACTCTATGTCCTCGAGGAAGGCGGGGAATTCATCCGGGGAATGGAGCTTCCCCCGCACGTGGGCTTTTTCCTCTCCGACCACAAGGACTTCTCCCCCGAGGAGCGGGAGCTCCTCGGGGACCTGCCCAAGGTCTCCCTAGGGCCCCACTCACTCCAGGCGCAGACCTGTATCGCTTTGGTGCATAATGAGCTCGATCTCAGGGAGGCCGGATGGGTGAACGTCTAGTGGTGCTGACGCGGGTCATCGGGGAGGTGGAGGCAGACCTCCTCATCGGTTTCCTGGAGGGGGAGGGTATTCCGGCCAGCAAGCGCACCCATGTCCCCCCCTCGGTCTATCCCGTGGCCGTGGATGGGCTGGCGGAGGTGGAGATCCTGGTGCCCGAAAGCTTCCTCCCCCGGGCCCGAGAGGCCCTGGAGGCCTTCAAGCCGGGGCACGATGGATGAGGGACGCTGGGCCGAGGAGCGCCGCCGGATGGTGGAGGAGCTGCGGCGCTTCGGGATCGAGGATGAGCGCGTCCTTTCGGCCATGGAGAAGATCCCGCGGCACCTTTTCGTCCCCGAACACCTGCGGCACCTGGCGTACGAGGACTCGCCGCTTCCCATCGGACACGGGCAGACCATCTCCCAGCCCTACATCGTCGCCCTCATGACCCAGGCCCTGGAGCTCAAGGGGGACGAGAAGGTCCTCGAGGTCGGAACGGGTTCCGGCTACCAGACGGCGATCCTCTGTGAGCTCTCCCGGGAGGTCTTCTCGATCGAGCGGATCCCGGAGCTCGCCGAGGGGGCGCGGAGGAGGCTCGAGGAGCTCGGCTACAGGAACTTCCATATAAGGGTGGGCGACGGCACCCTGGGCTGGCCCGAGGAGGCCCCGTTCGATCGGATCATCGTCACCGGAGGGCTTCCCGAGGTCCCGAGGCCCCTGGAGGAGCAGCTCCGGGAAGGGGGGAGGCTCGTTGCCCCCATCGGCGGGAGGTTCGACCAAGATCTCTGCCTTTTCCTGAAGGAGAAAGGCAGGCTCCGGCGAAGGGTCCTCTGCCCCTGTACCTTCGTCCCCATCATCGGTTCTCACGGCTGGAGGAAGTGAGGGGGTCACCTGACCCCTCGCCCCGGGAAAGGAGGGGCGGTGAGGCTTGAACAATGATCCTCCCATGGCTTGCGCCTGTCCTAACCGAAGGAGCTATGCGGATGTAGCTTCCATAACGAACCATGAGGCGCTGGATCTTCGCCCTTTTGGCCGCTGTGATCACCTTCCCGGGGTTGGGCCTGGGGATCTCCACCGGGGTCTCCCTGGGATGGGGGCCGGTGGATCCGGTGGACATAAACCTCGCCGTGGGGGCCATAAACGGGGCCCTGGAGTACTACTCCACCCTGGGGACGGGCGATGTTCCCCCCTTAAGGAAGCTCGATCAGGCCATTGGCCTCAGGGTGTCGCAGGGGCTCGACCTCGGGATCGGCTTCGGCCTGGAACTCGCTGTGTTCAAGGCGGAAACGTCCACCGAGGGGGCCTTCCAGGTGGACGGCGATACCTATCGTATTTCGGCCTCCATAGCCCTCCGCTACGCCAGGTTCGGCCCTTGGGTTTACTTCCCGTTATTCGACGGCTTCCTTGGGATCGGGATCTCCGGGGGGATAGCGCTCCCCGAGCTCCGCTACTTGGTCTCCTTCCCGATTCCCGACGGATGGGAACTCTCGTTCGTCCCCCTGAGCGATGAATTCGAGGCCCGGGCCCTGAGCTTCTACGGCACGGCCTTCATCAGGGCCGCGGTGATCCGTTTCCCCGGGTTCTCCCTGGGCCTGGAGATCGGGTGGCACCTACAGCCGGTGGTACTGTGGGAGGGGGGCACCATCGATCTCAACGGGGATGGGAAGGCCGACGGGATTGGGCTTGTGGGGTTCTGGCTCGGCGGGGGCGTATGCATCTCCTTCTAGGAGGTGAGGATGAGAGCGAAGCTTGGCTTAGCAGTTTTGGGATTGGCGGCCTTGGCCCTCGGGGGATGCAAGATCCTCTCCGATCCGCCCCAGGCCCTCTTCTACCTCCATCCCGGCGTCGGGGAGGCCCCTTTGGAGGTGGTGTGTGACGGGTCCATCTCCTTCGATGTGGACGGGGTGATCAAGGAATACATCTGGGACTTCGGCGATGGGACCCGGGCCTTCGGTCCCCTGGTCTCCCACACCTACCTCACCCCCGGAGAGTATGTGGTCACCCTGCAGGTGTACGACGCGGACGGCCTTTCCGACATGAGGACCATGAAGGTGAGGGTCCTCCCACAGCCGCCTGAGCCGGAATTCACCTGGGGGCCAGAGAGGCCCGGGGCCGGGGAACTCATAACCTTCGATGCCTCGGCCTCGACGAGTCCCAACGGCCGGATCGTGGAATATCGGTGGTCCTTCGGGGACGGGGAGCGGGCCACGGGGCAAGTGGTGCAACATCGTTTCTGGAACGGCGGGAGCTATCCCGTCACCTTGACGGTGGTGGACGAGCTGGGGGCCGAGGCCACGGTGACCAAGACGGTCAAGGTGCAAGGGGGTCCGGGATGCGGAGGCTGAAGGGCTTTCTCGTCGCGGCTTTCGGTGCGGCAATGGCTGCCCTCATCGTGGGCTGCAACCTCTCTTCGGTATCCGATGAGGGGATCGTGGCGGTGATCCGGGCCGAGCCCACCTCCGGCGAGAGCCCCCTGGAGGTCTCCTTCGATGGCACCGGCTCCCGGGATCCCGCGGGGGAGATCCAGGAGTACCTTTGGGATTTCGGCGACGGAAGCGGGGTGGGTGAGGGCCCAACCGTGACCCATGTCTACACCCGCCCCGGCACTTACACCGCGACCCTGGTGGTCACCGGCCCCTCGGGGGTGGGGAGGGCCACCGCGTTCGTCTATGTGGACAACTCCCCTCCCCAGGCCGATTTCACCCACTCCCCGCAGGATCCCCTGAAGCACGAATCCATCGTCTTCGACGCCAGCGCCTCCGTAGATCCCGACGGGGAGATCGTGGCCTATTACTGGGACTTCGGCGATGGGGCCACCGCCGAGGGGGAGGTGGTCTCCCACGCCTATGAGGAAGATGGCCAGTACCTCGTGATCCTGAGGGTAGTGGACGACGGCGGTGCTGAGGACGAGACCTCCCGACAGGTGGTGGTGGAGACCTGTCCGGGCGGCGTCTGCGGCTGACCAGAGGGGACAACGCAAGGGCCCGCTTTAGGAGTGGGGATGCGCCCCCACATGGGGGCGTTTTCCTTATGGTCGGAATGGGTGTGATGTGTCTTACCCTCGGGGCTTGACTAGTGGAATGTAATTGCATAAAGTTTTCGGTTGGTGGGAGTGGCGAAAGGGCAAACCCGGGGAAACCCGGGGGCGCAAAGCCGCGGGCCCTAACGCGTGAGGGCGAGGGTAGCCGGGCTGCCGAACCACCCCCATGGATTAAAAAATCCATGGAGGTGGTTTAATTATGCGTAAAGGGATCTTCCTCCTTGCGGTCGGACTCGTTTTCGCTGCGGCGTCCATAGGTCTGGCCGATACCGGCGGAAGTGCCAAGGCCAAACTCAAACTGAACGCTGTGATCAACATCGACGTCACCGACAACTGGGATAACCTCACTATCAGGCAATCGGACATCGGCGGTTGGGGTGCCGGGACGGTGATCGATTGGGACTCGGGAACCGACGACATCGTGATCCTCCTCAAGGCCATCACCAACTTCAATCTGTGGGCTTGCTACTATGCCAAGGAAGGCACAAACGATGTCGATCCTCCTCTTGGCAACGCCAATGATCTCCTGATCATCACTGATAGCGATGACAGCACCGATTACGTGCTGCTCTATAAAGAGATTACCGATCCCAACGCTTATTCTGGTCCATATAACTCCAGCACGTTGACCCTGCTTGCCTCGGGGAGCAACAACATCGCCGATGGTGGCCTTATCAAGACCTACAACGTAAAGCTGAAGCCGGAGAACCTGGGTGACCGCGCCGCCGGTGAGAACATCACCTTCACCATCGTCTTCGTGGTGGAGGATCCGACTGGTATCTGATGAGGAAGTTTCGCGGGCCGGGGCTGCTTTTGGCGGCCCTGGCCTTCCTCCCATTTATCGCCCTGGCTGATACCGGAGGAGCCGCCACCGCTGTCCTCCGGGTCGTCGGCTCCCCGGTGGTGGGTGAGGCCGGGGCTTATGAGGGATCCTGTTATCCCGTGCTCGGTCCCGCGCTTCCCGAGGCCGTTCTTTACCAAACGGTTACGTTATTTCACGATGCCGACGGGGATCTACTCCTCGACCCCGGCGACATGGCGGCCTTCACCGCTGAGCTGCACAACCTCCTGCCTGAGGAGCTCGGAGGGCTACAGCTAATCTTCGCCTTCCCATCGGTTCTACGGCCGATCTCCTATCCTCCCGGTGCGCGCCTTGAAAAGGTCCCCCCGCTTTCCTTCTTGGTGGTGCCCCTTGCGGGCGTGGGTCCGTACGGCGAGGCCCGCATAGGGTTCGTCGCCGGCATCAAGGAGGAGATGGAGGCCCCCGCCCTTTTCGTACAGGCCTTTCTCCAGGGCCCCGGGTTCGCGACCGCCGCGGATGTCCCCACAACGAGGGTCCCGCTCGACCCCGTAACAGTGGCGGTGCGGGAGGTAGCGGGATGGGGAGGCGCCCTCTTCACCTCGCCGGGGCTGTTCACCAAGGAGGTTATCGGCCCCCCGTTCGTGTACCCCGGTGAGGAGCGTGAGATCTCCTTATCCCTGATCCTCCCCGATGGACAGGGGAAGATCGTTGTCGTGGACTTTCTCCCTCCTCCCCTAAGGCTCGTTCCTGGCTCCCTCTCGGGGAACACGGAAGCGATCGAAATGGCCGGGATAACGATGATCCGGTCCCGGTTTGACGCCATCGTACCGGGCGAGCGCCTATCCCTGCGGTACCGCGTCGCCTTGGATAGAGGGGCGCCGATCCCCTTCGTGGCCAGCCGTGCCATGGCCGTTTTGCCCTCGGGCGACATCCTCTTCTCCGATGACCCGCGCACCCCGGAGCCCGACGATCCCACCGCCCTTCTCTTACCGTGGACGGACACAGGGTGGTCGCCCAAGGTTTGGCAAGAAGGCCTTAAACGCGGAAGCGGGCTTATGCCCGTGCTTTTGCGGAAAGAGGGGGGCATCGAGGAGATACGCTGGGCCAGGTTCGGCCCCGATGTGTGGAAGGACGCTTCCCCTGGGGACCTCGTCTTTGCAGGCTTGGGCCAGGTCCCCCCTTTGATCCTTCCCCAGGGAAATGCCTTCGGCCTCCTGGCGGATAGATCCTCGGTTGCCGGGGGAAAAATCTATGCGCCAGTGGAATACGGGCTCCCGATCTTCGGGGAGATATCGGGAGTGCTGGAGGAGATAGGGAACCTCCCGATGCCGCCCTGTGGGAGGATCTACCTCCCCATCCTGGTTGAGATCCCGGCCGGGCCTCCCGCCTGGCTGACCGGTGTGATCACGGATGAAGGCCTTTAAGCTCGTCGCGTTCTTCCTGGTTCTTCTGGCTATAACCGTCCCCTTGGGGGCACAGACGGCGAACCTCCTCCCTGACTCCGAGGCCTATATAGAGGCTTTCTTCAGGTTATGGAGGCTGCAGTGGCAAAGATTCGTTTTCATCGGGAACCCCGATGTACACCCGGTACAACTTATCTGGAAGAGGCAGGGTTGGTTTGATCTGCAATGGCTCATTTCACGTTCATATATTCATTTCTCTAAAAATGATCTCCCTCGCTGCTTCGTTTCCGCGAGTCTCAGGCTCAGATTCACGACCGTGTATGATGCCCCGGTCTCGGTGACCATAGAGGCCGTGGATTGGGATGGGACCACATCCCCCGGGTGGTATTCCCAGCCCTCGGGCTATTGGAGGACCTCCTTCACTGTGAGCTCGCCGGGGTGGCGCGAGGTGGACGTTACCCAAGCCGTGAAGGAGGCCTTGGACCAGGGATACGAACTCGCCTTCAGGGTGAAGTTGACGTTCGAAATTCCACGTTGGTCAACCTATGGCCGCCGGGAAGCCAGCTTCGTGCGACCGTACATGAAGTTACAGCTTTGTTACATCGATGTAAAAGTGGATGGACTGAAAGATGCCACGGTCGAACAAAGCGACATCGCCTCCAAACGCTATATTTCGCTGGGTGAATTGAAGGTCGGTGTGAAAGCGAACGTCCCCTACGAGGTGCGGGCGTGCTATGAGGTGGATCCCTCGCCTTCCCCTCCCTTCTCCGCCGATCCCGTGGGCATCGCCTACACCTGGGTTTGGATAAACATGCCTGCATGCCCTTCATATATCGTGCTTCCCGGCTTCTCCGGAGCGCCTGGAAGCGAGACGCACATATATCGAGTACGGGTGGACCTCGCTGATCTGGGTGATCGCGCCGCGGGCGAGGGATTTGAATTTGCCATACGTGTCTGGGCTGTGCCACAATAGTGTTTGGAGATGGGACGCGTACTTGTGGTCGCTATGTTGTCTTGCGCCCTTCTCACAGGAGTAGTATGGAGTAGTGTTACTGTATACCCTACAACTCTAAAGGTCCCCATTCCTCCAGGAGAGGAAGCCACGGTAGGGTTCTGGATCGAGAACGAGGGTCCCACTGTGGTCGACGTTCGCATCATCCTTCTGGATTGGTTCCGCACTCTCGAAGGAAAGACCCAGTTCTTTCCCCCTGGTACATTGAAAGGGTCCTGTGCGCCTTGGATTGCATATTCCCCTACTTCCCTTTCTGTTCCTCCCGGGGAGAGAGTTTGGGTTTCTGTTCACATCGCCGTGCCTAAAGGGGAGATCGGCGATCGGTGGGCGCTGTTCCTCGTTGCCGTGTATTTCCCCAAAGAGGAAACCAAGGAAGGTATGGGAACCCAAATAATAATAGCTCCCACGGTCAAACTCTTGCGGCAGGATCCCGTCAACGCCGAGCCCGCGGGGGAGATACGCTCCGTGGAGGTAGCGAGCCTGGAACCACTCAAGTTAAAGGTCCTCTACGCCAACACCGGAAACGCCCACACCACCAACACCGGCACAGTGGAAATCAAGGACATCTTCGGCGAGACGGTACGTGAGTTCACCATCGGGGAGTTCCCCACCTTGCCCGGCGAGGAGCACCTGATTATCGTCGAAGACCCATCGGGCAAACCCCTACCCGATGGGATTTATTACGCCTTGGTAACCATAGATTTCGGCGGGGAGTACTTAGTCCAGGGCGGGGTGATGTTCGAGGTCCCCGGCCACAACAAGTAATCCACGTAACGGCAGAATTTCCACTTCCTGATTCCAGAAATCCCGAAATTTCGGCCCGAGAACATTTCCCCAAGGGCCCTTGAGACCCTAATATGGAACCGGGATGTGGAACGGCTATGGATATCGAGGAGCACTCCTCGTTCCCCTGTTCTTTTTGCTCTCCGTCGCCCCCTCCCGGGGGGCGAGCTTGGAGGTCGAAGTGGGTGCTACGCCCCCGAAGACGGCGCGACCGGGGGAGATCGTGACCCACGTCTTCACCGTCGCCAATACCGGGACGGAGGACGAGCTCTTCGTCCTTCACCTCGAGGTCCCCTCTGGCTGGAGCTTTTTTCCAAAACAGGAAAGCATCTTCGTCGAGGCGGGAAAGGTCGGGTATATCTTCGTGAACCTGATCGTCCCGAGAGATGCCTCCGCTGGCACATACGAGATCTCCCTCACTGCTTCCTCCAGTACCGACCCCACGATAACGGACACCGCCGTCACCGCGGTGGAAGTCCTCCCGTTCCGGGACATCGGGCTCCGCTGGCTTGATCCTCCGACCGCGCTCCAGGTGGGCGGCGAGGCCCGATGGAAGCTGGAGATCACAAACCGGGGGAACGTCCCCGATACCTATTCCCTGGAGCTCGAGGTCTTTGGCGATTGGGAGGTGAGGGCCGAAGCAGCGGAGGTCCAGCTCATGCCGGGGGAGAAGGCCCGGGTTGCCTTTTTCGCCACGGTCTCCCCGCGGGCCGAGCCCGGGGGGAGTTACTCCCTCAGGGTAACCGCGACTTCGATCCACGATCCCACGGTTTCCCGGGAGATATCCCTCTCGGGGCGCTTCCTTCCCCCGCCACCGGAGCTCGTCCCCCGTAGCCTTTATCCCAGCTGGGACATCGCCCTCTCATTGAAACTCGCTTCGGCGGGGGATCCCGAGTTCACGTTCTCCGGCACCGGCGACATCGAGTTCTTCGATCTCCAGGTGGATGCTGAGACCTATCTTTCGATGGATGGGCCGTCGGAGCCCCGGGTCAGCTTAGTGGGAAAGAAATGGAGCTTCTACCTCCACGGGGGTTCCATATCGGGGGCGTTCCTCGGGGTCTCAGGGAAACCCCTGTTCGGTGGGAAGATCAAGGGACTGGGCACGTGGAGGGCCCTCTTCACCGAGGAAGCGAAAGGCATTTCATATACCCTGCGGGGGGAAGAGATCCTCCTTAGGTTCGCCGCCGCTTGGGGTGCGGCTTCGGGCCTTTCCTTTACCGATCTCGTGGTGAACTGGGACGCGAGCGAGACCCTCTCCCTTTGGGGAACCATCTCCCGGGCCTCGGACCCGGATGGCACGGGATACGCATGGAGATGCGGCATTAAGGTCTCGGGGGAGGATTGGGAGCTTTCGGGGGCCTGCCTCGATGTCTCGCCGGGTTATCCGCGCAAGAACCCGGGGACTGAGGTCTCGATCACGTGGAGGAATTCGACCGGCCCTATCCCTCTCACCATTTCCTACCGGTTCTCATCCATCTCGAGGGAGAGTCCCCCCAGCTGGATCATCTCCCACGAGGCCCGCTCGGAGTTCTCCTTCCAGGGAGCGCCGTTGAGGCCCCGGCTTTCCCTTTCCTACGCGCGGCGGTTCGATACCCTGTCCCCGCGGACAATAGACGAGTGGAAGGTGAACTCGCGGCTCCTCCTCAGGGGAAAGGGACGCCCGTCCTGGAGCTTCTCCATAGCCCCCGCCTTCAGCGAGGACCTCGTTTTGGGGCGTACCACCGTGTCCTCAAACCTCTCGGGGGGGTTCGGCTTCGAGCTCGCGGGCCTCAGGCTTTCGGCCGAGGTAAGAGTATCGATGGCGGTAGTGGACGGGGCCCCCGAACACTCCTCTTCCCTGAAACTCCAGGCCCGTTTCCCCGACCTCCTCGGGGAACCCTCTCTCTCCTTAGCCGTCTCCGCGGAGCGGACCTCCCTCTCCTTCGCCTTACGCGACATCCCCGCCGGGGAGGGCGAGGGGGACTTCCACTTCGCCTACGCGCTGGAGGGCGGGGAGTCAAGGTGGGAGTCATCCTTTGCCCTTTCCTTCCCCGCGGACTTCCCCTTCTTCGGCCCCACCCGGGGGAGAATCGAGGGGCGGGTCTTCATCGATCGCGACGGGGATAGGACCTTCAGCCCCGGGGATAAAGGCATCCAGGGC
>JALVLL010000139.1 GCA_027027485.1 Candidatus Bipolaricaulota bacterium
CCACCGACCCCATGGAGCCCCCGATGAACCGGAAGTCCATGGCCGCGATCACCACCGGGTGCCCCCCGATCTTCCCCTCGGCCACCATCAGGGCATCCGGGAGCCCCGTATCCCGCTGGGCCTCCGCGATGCGCTCGACATATGGTTTCCGGTCCACGAACCCCAAGGGGTCGTCCGAGACCAGGGGCGGGGTTATGTCGGCGAACCCTTCGTCCAGCAGGGACTCGATCCTCTCGCGGGCCGATAAAAAGAAGTAGGCGCCGCAGTGGGGGCAGATGTAGTTGTTCTGGGCGAGCTTCTTGCGGAAGACAAGCTCCCCACACGACTGACACCGCATCCAGAGGTCCTCGGCCCGGGAAGGCGGGACCTCCACGTAATCACGCCTGCCCCTCTTCTCGTCCTTCCAGATCGGCATCCTTCCCTTCCTTCAGGCTCTGGGGGAACACTATCCCCCCCGAGAGGATCAAGCTCAACCCCTCGTCCACCGGCATATCCAGCTCGATGATCTTCTCCTTGGGGATGAAGAAGACCCATCCCGAAAGGGGGTTCGGGGCGGTGGGGGCGTAAACGGAAACGCAGTCCTTGCCCACGATCCTATCTATCTTCCCCACGTCGTCCTCGGTGATGAAGCCGAGCACGTACATCCCCTCCTTGGGGTACTCGAAGAGCACGACTTTCCTGAGCTTGGAGGAGTTCCGTTGGAAGAGGGCGTGGACGAGTTGGCGCATGGCCCAGTAGACCTTCCTCAGCCCCGGGACCGCGAGGACAAACCTCTCGAGCCATCCGTGGATCTTCTTCCCGATCCACATGCGGCTTACAGCGCCCACGATGACCACGATCAGGAAGGTGATGATGATCTCGAGACCGGGGATGTACCTCCCCAGGGCGCCCTCTATAAGCTTTGCCACGGGGCTTTGCGGCCCGAAGAACCGGTACATCATCCGGTAAAGGAGCCAGATCACCACCACGGTGAGCCCGATGGGGAGGGCGACGATGAGGCCGGTGAGGAAACTCTCCTTCAGCCAGGACATGCCCCTGCGAAAACCTTTGATGAACATCGGCTCCGATTTTACCCCTTCCGAAAGCCGAGGCTACGGTGCCGCGAAAGCTTGATCCTTTCTGAATCCATGCTATTATGGGTCCCGGCCAAAAAACCCGTTTCACAGGCGAAAGGAGGGGCAAAGTGAGCGCCAACGTCAAGTGGGTGGAGCCGGATCCGAAGCGGGAGAACTGGTTCTGGCCCACCGATCGGATGAAGGAGCGCGCCTGGGTCTCCGACCCGAAGATCTACGAGGAGTCGTGGGCAGATCCCGTCGCCTTCTGGGAGAAACGTGCCAAGGAGATCACTTGGTTCAAGAGGTGGGATAAGGCCTACGAGGAGGAGCCGTACAAGTACCGCTGGTTCATCGGCGGAAAGCTCAACCTCTCTTACAACTCCCTGGACCGGCACGTGGAGGCCGGGAAGGGGGATAAGGTGGCCCTGATCTGGGAGCCCGAGCCCATCGACGAGCCCAACCGCATCTTCACGTACAAGGAACTCTTGGAGGAGGTCTCGCGCTTAGCCAACGCCCTGAAGGAGCTCGGGATCAAGAAGGGCGATCGCGTGGGGATCTACCTCCCCATGATCCCCGAGGCGGTGATCGCCATGCAGGCGGTGGTCCGGATCGGGGCGGTGCACTCCGTGGTCTTCTCCGCCTTCTCCCCCGAGTCCCTCCGGGACCGGATGATCGACTGCGAGGCCAAGGTCCTGATCACCGCTGACGGATACTGGCGCCGCGGCAAGCTCATCAACCTGAAGCAGAACGCCGACAAGGGCATCGAGGGCACCAAGGTCGAGAAGGTGATCGTGGTCAAGCGCGCCGGGATCGATATCCCCTGGAACCCAGACCGCGACATCTGGTACCACGAGATCGTCCCTAAGCAATCCCCGGAGTGCCCGCCCGAGGAGATGGATGCGGAGGATCTCGCCTTCATCCTCTACACCTCCGGCACCACCGGGAAGCCCAAGGGCGTCATGCATACCACCGGGGGCTACGCCGTCCAGGTCTACACCACCGCCAAGTGGGACTTCAACCTACATGAGGACGACATCCACTGGTGCACCGCCGACGTGGGCTGGATCACGGGGCACTCCTACATCAACTACGGCCCCCTGATGAACGGTGTGACCACGGTGATCTATGAGGGTGCTCCGGATACCCCCGATTACGGCCGCATGTGGTCCATCATCGAGAAACATAAAGTGACCGTTTACTACACCGCCCCCACCGCCATTCGGATGCACGTCAAGTGGGGGGAGGAGTGGCCCAAGAAGTATGACCTATCTTCGTTGAGGGTCCTGGGCACGGTGGGGGAGCCCATCAACGAGGAGGCCTGGCTTTGGTACTTCAAGCACATCGGGGGCGAGCGCTGCCCCATCATCGACACCTGGTGGCAGACCGAGACCGGGGCCAACTGCGTGGAGGCCCTGCCCGGGATCGGCCCCTTCATCCCCACGGTGGCCGGCCGTCCCTTCCCCGGGATCCGGGCCAAGATCCTGGACGCCGGCGGCCAACCGGTGCCCCCCGGCGAGGGCGGGTATCTGGTGATCGAACCGCCGTTCCCGCCGTCCCTCCTTCGGGGCCTCTGGGGCGATCCGGAGAAGTTCAAGGCCACCTACTTCGGCGAATACGGGCCCAAGTACTACTTCACCAGGGATGGGGCCCGCATGGACGAGATGGGTAACATCCGCATCACCGGCCGTGTGGACGACGTGATGAACGTGGCCGGGCACCGTCTCGCCACCGCCGAAGTGGAGGATGCCCTTTCCCAGCACCCCGCGGTCTCCGAGGTGGCGGTGGTCTCGCGCCCCGATGAGGTTAAGGGCGAGGTCCCCGTGGCCTTCGTGCTCCTCAAGGCGGGCTATAGTCCCTCCGACGAGCTCAAGAAGGAGCTCATAAAGACGGTGGACCAGTACATCGGCCCCACGGCACGCCCGGCCGATATCTACTTCGTGGAGGATGTGCCCAAGACCCGTTCGGGGAAGATCATGCGCCGGATCCTGAAGGCCCTCGTGCGGAACGAACCCATCGGCGATATCACCACCCTCAGGAACCCCGAGTGTGTCGAGGACCTCAAGAAGATAGTGGGGTATAAAGGCTGAGGGATGGAGGGGCGGGGACAGCCTGCAACCGTCCCCGCCCCCTAGATTTCATTAAGGAAGGGGGTTGGGAATGGCGGAGAACAAGATAGCCAATCCCGCGCCGCTTGGGCTCGGAGGTTTCGCCCTCTCCACCTTTATCCTGAACATCGTGAACGCCGGCTGGGTATCTGCGGAGACGCTGGGGATCGTGATGCCGGTGGCGATGTTCTATGGCGGGCTGGCGCAGTTCTTGGCGGGGATGTGGGACCTGCGCCGGGGAGATATCTTCGGCGGGACCTGTTTCAGCTCTTATGGGGCCTTCTGGATGGGTCTCGCGAGCTTCTTTTTCCTTAGGTGGGCGGGGGTCGCCCCCGAAGTGCCCCCTGCCGGGGTCGCGGTGGCGCTCTTCGCCTGGGGGATCTTCACCGGCTACGCCACCATCGCCTCGCTGAAGCTCCCCAGGGCCATCACCTGGATATTCATCACCTTGACGATCCTCTTTTTCCTCCTGGGGATCGGGGAGTTCATCCCGGCCATACATACCATCGCCGGCTACGAAGGGATCGTCTGCGCCCTCATCGCCTGGTACGCCTCGGCGGGGATCCTCATCAACACCGTCCACGGGAAGACCATCGTTCCCCTGGGCGAGCGCAGCTGAAGCTTCCCGTGATATCGGTGAAAAGGGGGCCGGATATCCGGCCCCCTTTTTAATTCCTCGAAATACCGAAATCCCCTTTGCGGAATTTTCGCTGGCCGAACCTCGGTCCAATTCGCCGGATGGACGACCACTTCCTATGGCCGGGCGGCGCTTTTTGTGCCTCCGGCCCTCCCAGGGGCAGGCTGACCAAGCGCTGGACCGCCGGCACACCGGAAGAGCGGAGTCTGGTGGAGGAAAAGATCCAAGCCGCTTTGGACTGGCAGATCTGCACCGGCGTCTTTACCTGGGTGCCTGGATG
>JALVLL010000140.1 GCA_027027485.1 Candidatus Bipolaricaulota bacterium
CTTAATAAATGGGACGTTTATCTTGTATTGTATCCCACAACAGAAGAACCATTGAATACTAAGGTTTACATTGATAGTTTAGGTGTGGTTAGAGGGCCCTAAAGGTGTTGGAAAGCGTTTTTTGATCTTGCCTTAAAGGCTTCGTCCTGAAGACAGAGATCGGTCAGTGCATCTTGGATGACACCGGCGAACTTTGGCGGTCTGAGTTTGAAGTCGAGATATTCCTTTCCTTAGGGAGAGAGGGTTTATCGCTTGCTGGCTTCGGGCTTCTCGATTCATCTTGCCATTAAGGGGCCGCTCGAAGTAACCCTTCCCAACGCCGACACCGTAGAGACAGATCGCTAAGGAGAACGTTCCGACGCTTACATCTCCTATTGTACGCAGGAAGTGTACCGGGCGGGCACCCTTCATACAGTGCCTTCTGGAAAAGGAAACCAAAAAGCACGACTGCCATAACTCCCATAACGACCAAGAATGCCTTGGTCCAACCTAAAGGAACTCGCGTGTATGCTCAATTCACTATACCACGACTACCTACAAAAGCGATACCTCCTTGATAAATCACCAAAATTGTTCAAAGAAACGCACGCATGTGGAACCGACTCCCAAGATCTAATCATGGTCCCGTTCACAAGGCCAAAGCTATCCTACCCATCCTTATGGGTTCCCGCCATACCGGCGCGTCTCCTCAGACTTCGAAATCTTTACATTAAACTGAGGTATTACTTCATTCCCCGCGTCTTTTCTTCACATGTTCGTATCCGCAGCGATAGATATCCAGGACGTGTTCATCCCCCAGGGAATAGAAGATCCGCTTCCCCTCGCGGCGGCTTTTAACGAGCCCCTGGTACCGGAGGATCCTTAGGTGGTGGGAGGCCGACGGCTGGCTTATCCCTAGGATCTGGGAGATATCGTGTACACAGAGCTCCCCTTTGGAGAGGAGGTAGAGGATCTTCACCCTGGTGGGATCAGCCAGCACCCTGAAGGTCTCCGCGAGCCTGGCCGCTGCCTCATCCGAGGGCATACCGGCTTTGAGTTTTCTCGCTTCCTTGCCATCTATAAAGTGATACTTCTTCATCCGTCCCCCCTTTGTCTACAGGTTTCGACCTAATTGTACACTCTTTTCGCTATGATTTCTCGCAAAAAATTCAAGCGTTTGGAGGTGCAAATGGTAGAGAAAATCAAGATGTATCGTTTCGGGTTTCGGCTGGAAAAACCCTTCGTCATCGCCCTGGGCGCGATACCTTCGGTGGAAGTGGCCATCGTGGTAATAGAGGATGATAAGGGACGCTTCGGCATCGGGGAGGCCTGTCCCTCCTGGAGGATCACGGGAGAGACCATCGATACGGCCATCGGGTCGCTGGAGGCATTGGCCCCGATGCTTCTCGGGGAAGATCCCCTGCGGATCGGTTACCTGGTGGAGCGGATGGACTCGGCCCTCTTGGGAAATCCTTCCGCCAAAGCTGCCCTGGATATCGCCCTCCACGACCTCGCGGGGAAGATCCTGGGGGTTCCCGTATGGAAGCTCCTCGGGGGCCACAGTCCCGGCCCCGTGAGCACCGATTACACCGTGGGGATAGATGAGCCCGAGGGAATGGCCCAGGAGGCGGCGCGGCTCGTGGAGGAGGGGTTCCGGGAGATCAAGGTGAAGGTCGGGGAGGATCCGGAACGGGACCTGGAGCGGGTGAGGGCGGTCAGGAAGGCCGTGGGCGATGGGATCACCATCAGGATAGATGCCAACCAAGGGTGGAGCCCCCAGGAGGCCGTTTGGGTCCTGCGGGAGATGGAGCCCTTCCGGGTGCAGCTCGTGGAGCAGCCCGTGCCGTTTTGGGACCTCGAGGGCCTGCGTTACGTGCGCGAACGCTCCCCTATCCCGGTGATGGCCGACGAAGCGGTGCACTCGCCGCGGGATGCCCTCCGGGCGATCCGGGCCGGGGCGGTGGACTACATCAACATAAAGCTCATGAAGGCCGGTGGGCTCCATCGGGCCAAGGAGATCGCCGCCATCTCCCGGGCGGCGGGGGTGGCGAACATGATCGGGAGCATGGTGGAAACCGACATCGGCGCCACCGCGGCCGTTCACTTCGCCCTCTCGGAGGGGAACGTCCGCTTCCGCGACCTCGATACCGGCACCGATCCCAACTCGTTCCTCATCGCGGAGGGCGGTTCGTACATAGAGGGCGGGATGAGATACCTCCGCGATCCCGAGGCCCCCGGGCTCGGGATAAAGGGGATCAGGGAGGAGCTCCTCGAGCCGGTGGCGGAGTACCGCCGTTAAGGACGGAAACCATGGTTCTATCCATCGAAAGAAGTTCGACCACGCTTTGTCCCACCGTCTTCCCGGAGCTGAGGGCTGAGGAGATACTGGAATACCATGATTAGGAAATTACCCGCCACGGATCCGGCACATCTCGCGCTCGCTCTTTTCGAGGAAATCCTCCTCCTGGAAGATGATCCTCCCTTTCTCGATCCTCCCCGGGTTTCCGATGAGGCGCATGATGGGAAGGGAGGCGACGGTCTTCCCCGAGTCCGATTCCCCCACCAACCCCAATGTCTCGTTCTCCAAGAGGTGGAAGGAGTTACTGTCCACGGCCTTGACCCTCCTGGGTGTAAAAACGGGTGACCAGGTCTCCGCTTGCAGAAGTTCCGTCATCTCCGCCTCCGGGGCTCTCGGGGATCCAAGGCGTCCCGCAATCCATCCCCCAGGAGGTTGAACCCAAGGACCGCCAGGGTGATGAGCACCCCGGGCACCACCGCGTACCACCACGCCCCCCAGAAGAGGTAATCCCGGGCCTCGTTGAGCATGAGGCCGAGGCTCGGCCGGGGAGGCTGTAGCCCCAGTCCAAGGAAGCTCAGGGAGGAGGTGGTGAGGACAGTAGTGGCCATCATCAAGGAAGCCTGGACGATGATGGGAGGGATGGCATTGGGGAAGATCTCCCTAAGGAGGATACGGGTGCTCGAGGCCCCGATTACTTTGGCCGCGGCCACGTAGTCCTTGGCCATCTCCTGGAGGACCACCGCCCGCATCACCCGCGCGAACCGGGGCGAGTAGGTGATGGCGATCACCAACATGATCTTCACGATGTTGCTTACGGTAATGGGGCCGAGCCTGATCTTCCCGATCCCGAACGCCCCTACCAACGCGATGGCCAAAACCAACGATGGGAACGAGAGCATGATGTCCACCGCCCGCATGAGGAGCTCGTCCACCCAGGTCCCGGCCTTGTACCCGGCGATGGCTCCCATGGTGACCCCGATCAGCATGGCCACCGCGATGGAGCCCACCGCCACCTGAAGCAGCGTCCTGGTCCCGTAGATGGCCCGCGACAGGATATCCCGGCCGAACTTGTCGGTCCCCAGAAGGAAGAGCCTTCCGTCTTCATCCCGGGAGAGGGGCGGCATGGGGTTCCGCATCCTCCGCGGAGCGTCGAACTGCTCGATGGGGTCGTAGGGGGCGATGAGGGGGGCGAAGATGGCCAAGAACCCGTAGATCAAAACGATGCATCCTCCGATGAGGGAGAGCTTGTTCCGGCGGAAGTCCCGCCAGAACTCCTGGAGGAGCGTCCGGTGCGCCCCGAGCTCGTACTCGCCGCGTTGGATCTCCCGCGCCATCAGCTTCCTCCCCCATACCGGATCCGGGGATCGATAAATCCATATAGGAGGTCTACGGTCAGGTTGACCGCTATCCGTATGCCCACGGCCACCACCACGACCCCCTGCACCAAGGTGAGGTCCCGAGCGTAAACCCCGTGTACCAAGAGGCTTCCCAGGCCCGGGAGCCGGAAGATCACTTCCGTGATCACCGCCCCGTCCAAAAGCGCCCCGGCGGAGTTCCCGATCACCGTCACCACCGGGATCATGGCGTTCCGCAAGACATCCTTTATCACCCACCGCCGGGGAAGGCCCATGGCCTTCGCGGTGAGGACGAACTCACTCCCCAGGGCATCCAGCATGGATGTCCGTAACATCCTCGAGATGGAGGCCGCGTGGTCCGTCCCCAGGACGATGGCCGGAAGCAGAAGCCTCAGGAACCACCCCCATGGGTCTTCCCCGAAGGGCACATACCCTCCCAC
>JALVLL010000141.1 GCA_027027485.1 Candidatus Bipolaricaulota bacterium
GAAGATAAAGGCCGTAGCGGGGGAGCTGCTCCCCCACCCCGGACACGAGGTCATCCACCGCTGCCCGTATCACGAGGGGGGAAAGGAGCTGGGCCCCGTCCACGACGAGAAGCGCCAGGACGCCTAAGAGGAGCCAGGCCCGGTAACGCCACAGTTCCCGCAGGATCCCCCTCATCCCTTCCCCTCCTTGAGGATCCTCTCGTACAAACTCAAGAAGCCCGAGAGCTTGCGCTCCAGATCGGAGATGAAACGGGCCCAAATGGAGAGGAGCTCCCAGCCGGAGTCGGTGAGCCGATAGACCCTTCGAGCGGGCCCGGCGCCCTCGGTGTTCCAGACCGAAGAGACCGCGCCCTCCTCCTCCAGGGAGCGCAGCGTCCGATAGAGGATCCCGGGGTCCACGGCGATCCCCTCCGCCACCAGCTTCTCCAGGAGCTGGTATCCGTGGACCTCCCCCTGTGCCAGGGAGAGGAGGATCCAGGGGAGGACGAGACCCCGGACCCGGGGATGGTGGAAGACATGGTGCCCATGATGGTGGGGATGTCCCCCGCCCATATCGGGCTTGATCATATACCGTGCGCCTCGGGACACAACCCTTCTAGCCCGTGAGGCGCCTATAGAGCTTCAGGTATTCGCGGGCCGAGGACGCCCAGGAGTGGTCCTCCCGCATCCCGCGGACCATGAGCCTCCTCCAGGCCTCGGGGTCCCCCCGGTAAAGCTCCACTGCGCGCCTGAGGGCCGAGAGCATGGCCTCGGGGGCGTATTCCTCGAACACGAAACCGTTGCCCGTGTCCGAAGCGGGATCGTACTCGCGGACGGTATCGGCGAGGCCGCCCGTGGCCCGCACCACGGGAACTGTGCCGTAACGCAACGAGTACATCTGGTTCAAGCCGCAAGGTTCGAACTTGGAGGGCATGAGGAAGATATCCGCCGCGGCCTCGATCCTATGGGCCCATTCCTCGGAGAAGGTGATGAGCGCCGTGGCCTTGCCGGGATACTTCCCCGCGGCCTCCCTGAAGAACCTCTCATAGGTCGGGTTCCCGGTGCCGAGGATCACGAACTGTATACCCAGGGACATCATCCGGTCGAAGGCCGCCATCACGAGGTCCAACCCCTTCTGATCCACCAACCTCGAGATCATCCCCACCAAAGGCATATCCGGCTCCGGCGAAAGGCCCAACTCCCCCTGGAGCTTGGCTTTATTGATGGCTTTCCCGGAGGGGTCATCGGCGGAGTAGTTGGCCCAGATCAGGGGATCGGTCTCGGGGTTCCATACCTCGTAGTCCACCCCGTTCAGGATCCCGAAAAGTTCCCCCCTGGAGGCCCGCTCCCTCAAGACCCCCTCAAGCCCCTCGCCGTCCACCTGGATCTCCCGGGCGTAGGTGGGGGAGACGGTGGTGACGAGGTCCGCGAACCTGATCCCCCCGTAGAGGAGATTGAGCTCGCCCCGGTGGGTGAGGGCGGAAACGGCCTCCCCCGGGAGCCCGAGCCCCCGGGCCCGCTCCACCGGATAGGTCCCCTGATAGGCCAGGTTATGTATGGTGAGGAGGATCCCCGCCCCTGTAGGAAAGACCCCGAAGCGGGAGTAAACCGGTACGAGGGAGGTGTGCCAGTCGTGGATGTGGAGGATGTCGGGTTGCCACCCCAGAGCCCTGGGGAGCTCCAGGGCCGCCCGGGAAAGGAGGGCGAAACGCTCCAGGGAATCCGGATACTCCTCGCCCCGCTCCCCGTAGATCCCGGGCCGGTCGAAGTAGGGCGGGTGGTCCAGGAAGTAAACCGGGACATCGCCCTTGGGGTGCTTTCCCCTTAAGATCCTACAGGAGCGGTCCTCGCCGGCCAGGGGCACGGTCAGGGAGGCGATCTCGGAGAGGCCGCTTTTTTCCTCCACCCCACGGTAGCGGGGCATGAATACCGCCGTCTCCACCCCCAGCTCCCCCAGGGCCCTGGCCAGGGACGGGACCACGTCCGCAAGGCCCCCCACCTTCGCGAACGGCGCGCATTCCGCCGCCACAAAAAGCGCCTTCATCGCGGAAGTTCCTCCTTTCGGTTTCCTTCAGGGCGGGCAGATCAACCCACCCCCTGGGCAGGATTCGGGGTCCGCAAGAGCCCCTCCTTTACCACGGCCTTCAGTCGGTCCACGAAGTCGTCCACCGCCCTCTGGGGATCGACATCATCGCCCCACCTCTCCCTGAGGCGATGGAGGTGTTCCGAGATCCAGAGGTAGAGGTCGGCCTCGGTGCGCCCCGGGAAGAGGTTCAGGATCTCCGAGCGCCGGAACGCCTCCACCAAAGGCATGTAGACGTTATCGTACCAGGAGGCCACCGCTTCCTCGAAAGGGACCTCCTTCCCCCGCTCCCGGGAGAGGAAGTAACGGTGGACCTCGATGTGCTCCAGGAGCTTTTTGTACTTGCCGAGCTCGGTGAACTCGATGCGCTGGCCGGGGCGGAGCTTATCCAATTTGGTTTGGCGTAGGAACTCCGAATACTCGGCTTTGATCAAGAGCTCTTTCTCGGTGATATCCGGTTCCAGGGGGACGTTGGGGATGAACTCCACCACCTCCGCATCGATGAACCTGGCACCGCTTTCCTTGGCCGCGGCCACGCGGTGGTGGCCGTCCTCCACGAAGTAGATCTCCCCGATCTTGTAGAGCTTCACCGGCGGGACCTTTTCCTGTTTCGCGAAGGCGGCCCTGAGCCTCCGGAGCTTCGCCGGGTCGGGGTTGAGGGGGAGGAAGGCCCGGGTGAAGTCCTGGTAGCGCCCCACGCTCCCCACGATCTTTTCGATCTCCACGGTGCAAAGCCCGAGGTGCCTCCAGCCCTTTATGTGGATCTTCCCCTTAACGAGCTCGAAGGGGAGGAGGGTCTCGATCCCCGGCCGGGAGGGGGGTCCCTCCCCGCTCCCGCGGGCGCCCAACCTCGAGATCCAAGACCTTATAGCCGTGAACATGGATGACCTCCGTCCCCTTGTACCTGGTGGTCTCGGTATCCGCCGCCGCGGGGTGGGTGTGCCCATGGATCAGATACCGGGGACGATACCGCTCCATGAACTTGAGGAAGACCTTGAAGCCACGGTGAGCCGGATCCCCCGCGTCGTGTATCCCCCACGGCGGCGCATGAGCCAGGAGGATATCGAGGTAGCGCCCCTTGGTCAACCGGTTCCAAAGGAGCCGCGGCTCCATCCGCGCGATCTGCCAGCGCATCTCCCACTCGGTGTACTGCCTCTCGGCATGGGGATGGTACCGGAAGGATCCCTCTAGGCCGGCGATGATGAGTCCCTTGACCTCCACCACCCTGCCGCCCGCGTTGATGCCCCCTCTGGGGACACGTAGCTCCTCCCCCCACTCGGTGTAGGTGACCTTATCGTGGTTGCCGAAGACGTAGACCAGGGGAACGTTCAGCAACGTCACGATGTACTCGAGGTACAGGAAAGGGAGGTCCCCACAGGATAGGACGAGCTCCACATCGGGGAAGAGCTCCCGGAGGTCCGCCCGGTAGATCTCGTGCCTGACCTCATCGCTTACCACGAGGACCTTCATAACGGCCATAGCATTTTGCCCTTCCCAATTCCCTTGTCAATGTCTATAATGGCACCGAGGGGAACCCCCTCGAAAGGGCAAACCCGGGGAAACCCGGGGGCGCAAAGCCACGGGCCCTAACGCGTGGGGGCGAGGGCAGCCGGGCTGCCGAAAGGGGGTGACGAGGGGATGTTTTCGGGGCCCCGGCGATGGGGCCGGATAGTAGGGGTTGTCGTTTCCCTGTTGTGTGCATTGTGGGGTTGGGGAAGTGATGTGGGTGTGTCCATCGTCGGTAAAGTCAAGGCCGTCACCGTCCTGAATTACGAAGGCCGCCTGTTCGAGGGAAACATCCCACTTTCCGTCGAGCTCTCGCCGGGATCCGAAACCTTCGTCTTTGTGGGCACCATCCGACTGGAGATCCTGAGCAACGTCCCTTGGAAGCTTGGGGTCTCCCTCAGGGCCTTCCGGATAGGGGGAGAAGAGGTCCGTCCAGAAGCGATCTACATAGTTGTGGGGGAGGAAAAGGTAGAG
>JALVLL010000142.1 GCA_027027485.1 Candidatus Bipolaricaulota bacterium
GCCCTGGGACTCAGCGCGAGGGGCGGGCTCAAGGCGGGGGGGAGCGGCGGCACCATTGAGGTGACGGCGGCCCTCGGTCCCTTCGGCCCCTTCGAGCTGGAACTACAGGGGAGGCGTCCCTACCTCCTCAGGGGCCCCGTCAGGGGGGAGGAGGCCTGGGGGGCCACCCTTTCCGGTGCCACCGCCCTCGCCGGCGTGGGGATCAAGGTGAGGTGGGAGGAGTCCTGGAGGAGGGCCATGGGGCCACATGTGGAGGAGGGGTGGCGCTACGCGAGGTCCCTCTCCCTCGTCCCCGAGCTGGAACCTTGGTCCCTCGGCGACTGGGTGGTGCGCCCCGGCTTCACCCTCTCCGGGAGACAGGACGCCGCCGAGACGCGTCTCTCCCTGAAAGGATCGCCATCCCTCGAGGTGCCAGGGGAGCCCTCGCTGCGCCTTTCCCTTGAGACCGAGCTCGGCTACCGCTGGATCCACCGCACCGGGGATACCGTCTGGTCCCTGCGCCTCAGCCCCAAGTTCACCCTCGCTTCGACGGATCTCGGTTCCCTGGAGCTCTCGGCCAGGTCCCTGTGGGAGCTCATCCTGAGGGGCGATGGGAAGGCTGCCTCGCGGTTCTCCCTGGACCGCATCGCTTTAACGCTCACGCCGCGCCTCCTGGGATGGAGGCCGCGTTTCGTGCTGGAGTACTCCCCCGGGAGGGTATCCCTTTCCCTGGAGAGGACCGAGCTGAGTTGGGGCGGGTTCTCCTTTTCGCTGATGGGGAAGCTCTCCTGGGACCTCGGCCGCGGGGGCCTGGAGGGGGAGGTCAAGGTGATGGATATCACCTACGAGCTTTCCGGGGACTGGAACATCTCCCTCGAGGCCGGCTACCTCTTCGGCCTCGGCCGGCGGGGGTTCAGGCAGGGGATCTACGGTAAAGGGAACCTGGCCCTGGATTTCTCCTTCTAAAGCCCCATCCTCGCCCCATCGTTCGGGTGAAGCGGGACGGAGACGTTGAGGGCCGTCTCGGCGATGTTGTAACCGTATTCCCGCACCCTGAGGAGGGAGTCCATCACGATGCTTATGGGGTGGGCGTCCTCGGGCTGATCGGCCATGGAGGCTATGCGCGAAAGCTCGAAGAGCCTCTCCCCCTTGGCCCTCTGTTCCAGCACCGCGTTGGCCGCGGAGGAATCCCTGGCCAAGAAAGCCTCCACCGCCCCCACCAGCACCTGCTCGGTGGTCTCCGATAGCCTCAGGATCCGTTCGGCGATGGGGTCTTTAAGTCTGGAGTTGAGGGCCATGGCGGCCCGGGAGATCTTGACCGCATGGTCGGCGATCCGCTCGAGCTGCTTCGAGGTGGCGTGGTAGTAGAAGAAGTGGAGCTTAGGGATCCCCACCTCCTCCTCCAAGAGGAGGTCGCGCAGAAGGAGCGAAAGCTGTCGCGACACCACGAGCTCCAGCCGATCGACGTCGTCGTCCCGCTCCACCACGTCCCGGGCCAGGTCCGTATCCCTCCGGACGAAGGCCGTGACGGAGTCGGAGAGCATCTCCATGGTGATGGCCGAGATCCGCCTGAGGGTCTTGTCCACCGGGAAATCCCTCACATTGAGGAAGCACTGGAGGAATATGGTGCCATGGGTTTCCTCAAGTATCTCCAGGCCCACGAGTCCCTGGGCCACCTCCCGCACCGCCCGCCGCGTCTCGGGGCCGACCCCCGCGCCCTTGAGGACGATGACGTCGTAGCCCGCGATGTAGAGGGAGATGATGTCCCGCCTGAGGTGTTCCTCCTGCCGGTGCTCCTCCAGCACGAGCTCACAGCGGTTGAGCTCCCCCAGGGAAGGGGGGACGAGGATCAGGGCCCCGGACCCGCCCTCCACCAACCCCAGGTCCGCGCCGGCCACGAGCCCCCAGCGCTCCGCCCACCTCTTGGGCAGGGTGACGAAAAAGGTACCGCCCCCCGTGACCTGGACCTTGCGCCTTTCCATAGCCCCTCCTATAGGGAGAACCCCACCGAATTATAAACCGGAGGGGATGGCTAAAAAGACGCCGCCTTTTCTATGATCGCCCGGGCGAGCTCCCCGGCCATCAAGAGGTCATCCACGGAGATCCACTCGTCCCTGGTGTGGGCCTCCCTCGCCCCCATGCCGAGTACCACCGACTCGATCCCGTGTTGGTTCAGTATGGAGGCGTCGGTGCCGCCGCGGATGAGGCGGAGGGTGGGCTCCAGCCCCAGGGAGGCTACCGCCTCCTTGGCCAGGGCCACCGCCGGGGAGTCCTCCGGAAGCCTTGTGGCGCGGTAAGCGAGCTCCACCTTCACCTGGGCCCTCGCCCCCAACTTCTCGGCCTCCTCCTCGAAGATCCGCGCGTAGGTCTCGGCGAGCTCCACGGCCTTGCGGTGATCGAGGCTCCGGCACTCCGCCAGGGCCTTGGCCCGCTCGGGCACCGCGTTTCTGACCGTCCCGCCCTCGATCACCCCCACGTTGGCGGTGGTCTCGTGGTCGATCTTCCCCTGGGGGAGGCGGGCGATGGCCCGGGAGAGGGCGGTGATGGCCGATATCCCCTTCTCGGGCTCCATCCCCGCGTGGGCCGCCCTCCCTATGACCTCCACGTCGATGAGGAAGTGGGACGGCCCCCCGATGACGATCTCCGAAAAGTCCTCCCCGTCGAAGACGAACCCGATCCGGCTCCTCAAGCGCGGGTAATCCAGGTTCTTCGCCCCCAGGAGCCCCACCTCCTCTTCCCTGGTGATGGCGATCTCGAGGGGAGGGCGCTTGGCCGCGGAAAGGATCCCCATGTAGATGGCCAGGATCCCGGCCTTGTCGTCGGCCCCGAGGACCGTATCCCCCTTGGAGCGGATCCTGCCTTCCTCCAGCACCGGTTCGATCCCCACCCCCGGCTTCACCGTATCGGCATGGGCGCAGAGGAGGACCGGTTCATCGCGATGGGATCCCTTCCCGGGCAAGGTCGCGATGAGGTTCCCATAAGCGTCGAAGTCGCACTCGGCCCCGAGATCGCGGCGGAATAGCTCCGAAAGCCAAGCGAGGAACTTCCTCTCCTTTCCCGATTCCGAATCGATCCGCACCATCTCCATAAAAAGTTCCACCGGTTCCTTCATTCCTCCTCCTTGGGCTCCACGTGCACCGTGACCGAGACCTCGCCCCCGAGGGCCTTCTCCACCGCCCTTTCCACGGCCGTGGCGATGTCGTGGGCCTTTCGGAGGGGGATCTCGGGATCCACGGTTATGTGTACGTCAACGAAGGCCGTGCGTCCGGCGCGGCGGCTGCGCAGGTTGTGCCAGCCCTCGACCCCCGGCGTCCCCTCGATGGCCTCGATGATGGCCTCCTTCTCCGAGGGAGCGAGCCGCCCCTCCACCAGTTCGTGGACGTTCTCCCAGAGGGGCCTCCCCCCGGGGGCGAGGCTCGCCGCGGCCACCGCCAGGCCGGCGGCCCCGTCACCCGCGGTGTACCCCAGGGAGCTCGCGATCCCCCCGAGGAGGACCGCCAGGGAGGAGAGGGCATCGGAGCGATGGTGCCATGCGTTGGCCCTCAAGGCGGGGCTGTGGACGGAGGAGGCGACCTCCGCGGTGACGCGGTAAAGGGCCTCTTTGGCCGCCAACGAGACGAGGGCCACCGCCACCATCGCCGGCCCGGGGGAAGCCCCGGCGGGGGACCCGAGCGCCCCAAAGGCATGGAGGCCGATCTCGATCCCCGCCGCCACGAGGACGACGGAGATCAGCGTCCCCGCCAGGGTCTCGAACTTCCCGTGGCCGTACGGATGCGCCTCATCGGGAGGTCGCCGTCCCAGGCGCATACCCACGATCGCCACGAGATCCGTGAGGAGGTCCGAGAGGGAGTGGATCCCGTCCGCGATCAGGGCCACCGAATCCACCAGTGCCCCCACCACGAGCTTCGATCCCACCAGGGCCAGGTTCACCAATGCCCCGATGGCCCCGATCCTCTCCCCCGCCTCGGCGAAGAGCATGTTCCACGATTTTACCGGGATGGATCCCCGGGCTTTTCGGTGACAGGGCTCGCTCAAGGACTCACGTC
>JALVLL010000143.1 GCA_027027485.1 Candidatus Bipolaricaulota bacterium
GGAGAAAACCGTCGAGGTCTATACGTTGGGTGAGCGAGGGTTCAAACCCGTGGGCCGTTATTGTGGGGAAGAAACCCTGAAGTCTTCTCTCCTTCCGGGCCTTGAGGTCCCCCTCAGGGAAATCTTAGCGGAGCTCCGCTAGTCACCTCCGTGGAAAGGAGGTCCATTGATCCTCGTTACCGGAGGCGCGGGTTATATCGGATCACATACGATAAAGGCCCTTCTTGAAAGGGGCTATCGGGTGGTGGCCCTGGATAACCTCTCGGTCGGGCACCGGGAGTTCGTCCTCTGCGAGGACTTCGTGCAGGCCGATCTCCTGGATCGCGCGGCCCTCGAGCGGGTATTCGAGAAGTACCCCATCCGCTCGGTGATCCACTTCGCCGCGAGGACCGCGGTGGGGGAATCGGTGGAGAACCCCGAGATCTATTACTACAACAACGTGGTGGGAACCTTGAACCTGCTTTCCGCCATGCGAGCCCATGGGGTGGACGAGATCGTTTTCAGCTCCAGCGCCGCCGTCTACGGCGACCCCGAGGTCCTTCCCATCCCCGAGGATCACCCCAAGCGCCCCAAAAGCCCCTACGGAAAGACGAAGCTCATGATGGAGGAGATTCTTTCCGACTATTCCCATGCCTACAGGATCAAATACGTAGCCCTGCGGTACTTCAACGCCGCGGGATCCGACCCCGAAGGGGAGATCGGGGAGTGGCACGACCCCGAGACCCACCTCATCCCCATCGTCCTCGAGGCGGCCTACGGGATCCGGGACCACGTGGAGATCTTCGGCACCGACTATCCCACGCCCGATGGGACCTGCATCCGGGACTTCATCCACGTGGTGGACCTGGCGGAGGCCCATGTGTTAGCCCTGGAGAAGATGCGCGAAGGCAAGGCCAACACAGCCTACAACCTGGGCACCGGGGTGGGGCATTCGGTCCGCGAGGTGATCGAGGCCTGTAAGAAGGTCACCGGGCGCGACTTCAAAGTGGTGGATGGACCGCGGCGGCCCGGCGATCCCCCAGCTCTCGTAGCCGATCCCACCAAGGCCAAGCGGGAGCTTGGGTGGGAACCTCGCTACACCGATCTCGAGGAGATCATCTCCACCGCGTGGGCGTGGATGCGTAAGCTCTACAGCCGCCGATAGAATTGCGGACTGTTGTCCCTAAAAGCCCGGACAAATTTCGTTAACGTGGGTTACCTAACACTTGTAAGTATCCCTTTGAGGTGGTTTGTATGCGCAGTAAGGTGTTGTTGGGTGTTCTGGGTTTAGGGTTTCTCTTTTTTCTTTCGGGTTGCATGTTACCCCCTCCTGAACCAAACCTGAGCCAACGGAGCCTTGTCCCCCTTGCAAATGAAACCCTTTCCCAGACCCTCGAGCTCCCGGAAGTTCAAGATCTCATCGGCAGGCTAGAAGCCGAGGGCTACACACCGCTTACTGAAGCGATCTCCACCCAGGAGTTCCTCGGGGCAGCCTTCACCTTCATCCCTCTCGCCAAGGAGGAAAGGTCCGGGAAGGGGGTCGATCAAAGCGTCCCGCGGCTCCCGCCAAAAGCCAGCTCCAAAGGGGAATCCGATGGCTCCCGTGGTGACGACCTCGTGGTCCTTCCTCCCGAGCCTGTTATCCCCCTCCCTCCATCCGCGATGGCCTACGTAATCCACTGGGACGGAGGTGTTATGGGGGTACTGCCGCGGGAGGGCAGTAGTTTCCAGGTGCTCTACCCGGATGGGGAACGCACCTATCGGATGGTGAGCTCGCCGGGGAGTATCCTGGAGCAGCTGCGGGAGAACGAAAGGTTTCTTTCCTTTGAGCGCTGGCTCAAGGAGAAGCATCCTTTGAGATACACCGCCTCCTCACCTCTTCAGCTTTTCGTCTCCCGGGCCTTCCTGGACGAAACGCTGGACGTAATTTACATCCTCCTTGTCCTTGGGGAAACCACATATCGAGATCCCGACAGCTACATTCACACCGTTTCAGAGGACGAGGATCTCGAGCCGTTACGGGAGTATTTGGTGTTAGCGAAGGCGATCGGGGAAATCAGCGGCGAGGTCATCATAGATCCCAACTCCATTTGGCTCCTCCCGCGAGGTAGCGGTGAAGAGAAAGATCCTTGGTCGGCTGGAATCCCCCGAGGTGAGGTTCATTTGGATGAAACTAGAATCGTAGATCTCACGGTTCCCCCGCAGCTCCACGTGATCCACGGGTTCGGAGAGGCACCCGAGAGTTTCGGTGACCTCCGCCCCTTCGGGTTTGTGGTAATGAGGGATCTCATGGTGGGCCGGTATCATTTGTTTCAGATGCCATCCCCTAGAGATGATCAAGGAGATCGCACCGTGCCCCCTCCGAGGAAGCCTCCTGCGGGAAAGATCTATTTCGGCACAGAGCTCTACATCTGGGGGTTGGCGGACTGGGGTCCTGAGAACCTGGTGCTGAGGTTTGAACCCCAAGCTGAAACCACCCTCGAGGTCTACAACGCCGTGATGGGGTCAGGAATGGCCGAATACGGGACAGTGGTAACCAGAAAAGGGAACGCACCCCTGGTTTACCTAGCCGGATTTCCCGAACTCTCCATAGGAGGAGTGAAAGAACACCGCTCGCAGGCCCTCGAGATTGTCCATCAGGCCGGGGGACGTTACCTCGAGGTGAAGCTGGACACGGTGATCTATCTCCTGGAAGAACGGATGGGCGTGAAACTCGAACATATAGGTGAGCTTCTGCTACAACTCGCCCAGGCTGAGAGAGAAGGACATTTCGAGGAGGTCTATGAAAAGTTGCTTCCCCAAGGATTGGAGTCGGTCATTGAGCTATTCCTCTATGAGGACGAACGTATACCTGTCTACATCAGGGCCTTGGCGTTGAGATACGCCGAGGCGACAAGGGACCAAGGGCTCGAGCCCAAGGTGAGTGGGACCGAGGTAGTGGTCTCCGTGTTCCTCACCGAACTTGTGGAGGCGCTTTTCGACGCCCTGATCGACTTCGTGGAGGGAGAGCCCGTCCCCAGGTTCGCCCGAGTCTTTGTATATCGCAAGTATGGGACATTTGGAGGTCCCTGGATGATGAGAATAGAAAAAACTCCTGTGACATTAATCACTCATTGGAACTCGGTTTTACGGCCTTGGATTAATCAGCGTCTGGGTAGATACGGCCCACCGCCCGAGTACGAAAAGTTCCACTCACCGCACATTCTTGACTGGGAGAGCACCGTCACGTTGCTAGGAGAGTTTGTGCTTGCCGGGGCGCAGGCCATCGTGGGAATGGTGTATGCCTTCGTCGAACATTACTTAGAGCAATATGGGTTAATTGAAGCGGAGGCCGAGGCGTTCAAACCCACCTTCCACCTCTTGCTGAAGCTGCTCCATTACACCCTGGAGGTCCTAGGGAAGGAGCCGTATCGGAATTCCGAGAACTCATGGACGATCGCCGGGGTGAAGATCCTGTCGCCGCGCCAGGCTGTGTTGGTGATGTACCGGAATAAAACCGGGGACTGGGTACATCCTCGCCACAGAGACATCGCCGTTGTGAACTTCTGCGACGAAGAATTTGTGGATGAAGAACCACAAAAGGTCATGGAATGGATAGGGACGACGGTGGAAAAGTTCGAGACGCCCGAGTGGTATACCAACACCAACCGGGACTCCGGTTTGGACATCGCTGCTGTAGTCTTCCCCAAAGAACTCGACGAGGAAGAGGCCGAAAACGTGCGCGAGCTCGTGAAAGGGTTGCATCAGGAGTTTGAAGAACGCCCGTTGAAGATTGGGTACACGGAACCGGACAAATTCGGCACGGCGATATTCGTGATCTGGTGGGAAGGAGGGGAGCTGTGGTTCAGTTGTATTGAGGTTGGGGAAACGGAACTCTCGGAGGAGAACAAAAGGGAAATCGTCCGGGCATTGGCGTTGGGGGATTACGACAAGGCCCTAAGGGGAGAATTAGAGGTCCACGAATTTGACCCAACTGATCCTGCCGATCCACCGGAAGAAGCCCCACCC
>JALVLL010000144.1 GCA_027027485.1 Candidatus Bipolaricaulota bacterium
GGGGGTGGAGGTGGCGATCCCCCTCCAGGCGTACTTCTGGATGCAGACACAGGGGGTAGGGCAGTTCGAGCACACCCTCATCGTGGCCGAGCGGGGGAGCTCTGTGCACTACATCGAGGGCTGCTCCGCCCCCCGCTACTCCAAGGCGGCCCTTCACTCGGGGATGGTGGAGATCGTGGCCAAGGAGGGCGCGCACGTGCGCTTCACCACCATCCAGAACTGGTCGAGGAACGTATACAACCTGAACAACAAGCGGGCCATCGCCCACGAGGGGGCCACGGTGGACTGGGTCTCGGGGTCGCTCGGGAGCAAGGTGACGATGCTCTATCCTTCCACGATCCTGGCCGGGAAGGGCGCTAAGACGGAGAACCTCTCCTTCAGCTTCTCCCGCGACGGCCAGTGGCTCGATCTCGGGGCCAAGGCCATCCACCTCGCACCGGACACCTCCTCCAGGCTCGTCTCCCGCTCGGTGGTCCAGGGGAAGGCCAAGGCGGTATTCCGCGGCAAGCTCTACGTGGCCCCCGAGGCCAAGGGGGCCAAGGGACACGTGGAGTGCTCCACCCTGCTCCTCACCCCCGAGGCGGAGAACGAGACCATCCCCACCCTGGACGTGAGGAACAACGACGTGGAGGTGGGCCACGAGGCCACGGTGGGGCGCGTCTCCCGGGAGCAGCTCTTCTACCTCATGTCCCGGGGCCTCGATGAGTCCCAGGCCCTGAGCCTCATCGTGAACGGGTTCGTTTCCCCCATCCTCAACGAGATCCCCTTCGAGTACGCGGTGGAGCTCAAGCGGCTGGTGGAGATGAGCTTCGAGGAGGCCATCGGATGAGGGACATCAGGTCCGATTTCCCCGTCCTCTCCCGAAAGGTGAACGGGAAGGACTTGATCTACCTCGATTCCGGGGCGACCTCCCAGAAGCCCTTGCAGGTGATCGAGGCCGTGGCCCACTTCTACCGCGAGGCGAACGCCAATGTCCACCGGGGCCTCTACTCCCTCTCGGTGGAGGCCACCGAACTTTACGAGGACGCGAGGCGTGCGGTGGCGGGCCTCATCGGCGCCGACCCTCAGGAAGTGATCTTCACCAGGGGGACCACCGAGTCCCTGAACCTCCTGGCCTACTCCCTGGGGGAGGCGCGCGTCGGCCGTGGAGACGAGATCCTGGCCACGGTGATGGAGCACCACGCCAACCTTGTCCCCTGGCAGGAGCTCGCCCGCCGCAAGGGGGCCAGGTTGATCGCCGCGGGGATAACCCCCGAGGGGGAGCTCGATCTCGACGACCTGAAACGCAAGCTCAGCCCCCGCACCAAGATCGTGGCGGTGACACACGTCTCCAACGTCCTCGGGACCGTAAACCCGATCCCCGAGATCGCCGAGCTGGCCCATAGGGTCGGGGCGGTGCTCGTGGTGGACGCGGCCCAATCCGTGCCTCACATGCCGGTAAGGGTGGGGGAACTCGGATGTGATTTCCTCGCCTTCTCCGGCCACAAGATGTTGGGGCCCACCGGGATCGGGGTCCTATGGGGGAGGAGGGAGCTCCTCGAGGAGATGCCCCCTTTCCTCACCGGGGGAGAGATGATCCGGGAGGTCTGGATCGACCGCGCCACCTGGAACGACCTCCCCTATAAGTTCGAGGCGGGCACCCCGCCCATCGCCCAGGCCGTCGGGCTCAAGGCCGCGGTGGATTACCTCCGGGAACTGGGCCTTGAGGAGATCTGTAGGCACGAGGGGGGGCTGGTGGCCCGGGCGCTCGAGGGGCTTCTCTCCCGCGACTACGTGGAGATCTACGGCCCCAGGGATCCGTCCAAAAGGAGCGGCCTCATCGCCTTCAACCTGAAGGGAATCCACCCCCACGATGTGGCCACACTGCTCGACGAGGAGGGTATCGCCATCCGCGCGGGCCATCACTGTGCCCAGCCCCTGCACCGGGAGCTAGGGATATCCGCCAGCTGCCGCGTCTCCTTTTACCTTTACAATACCGAGGACGAGGTGGACGCCTTCCTCATGGCCCTGGACCGCGTGTGGGGGGTGTTGGGAAGGTGAGCCCCTATGAGGACCTGATCATCGATCATTGGAGGAACCCCCGGAACAAAGGCACGCTGCCCGACCCCGACGCCGACGTCACCGAGGCGAACGTCCCGTGTGGGGATGTAGTGAGGTTGCAGCTTAAGGTGCGGGACGGGGTGGTGGAGGACGTGCGGTTCGACGGCCGGGGATGCGCCATCTCCATGGCATCGGCCTCGCTCCTCACGGAGATGATCAAGGGTAGAGGGCTCGAGGAGCTGGAGTCGATGAAGCCCGAGGAGGTGGTTGAGGCCCTGGGTGGGGTGATAAAGCCGCGCCTGAATTGCGCCCTCCTCCCCTACCGCGCGCTTCGCAAGGCCCTCGATGCCCTGCGAGGGGAAGGCTCCGGGGCTAACCCTCCTCGAAGGTCTTGAGAGGGTCCCCACAACTCTCCCGTCGTCCTGATCAGCTGAGCCCCTTGTTCCTTCCCTGTTCCCGCTGTAAAATCCCACTCCAAAATTAATAGAAGATTGCGCAAGGATAAATAGATATGAGTGCTCAGATTTTCAAAGTCAAGTCGATACATTGCCCCACCTGTGCCCTTACCCTGGAGAGGCGACTCAAAGCGGTGCAAGGGGTGGAGGAGGTCGAGGTGGACCTCCTGGAGGGCACGGTGAGGGTGGTTTATAACCCGGGTCGGATCGCTCCCCCGGAGATCGAGAAAGCAGTGACGACCCTGGGGGGACGGGTCTTCCACCACGCCGATGGGGAGGGAGAGGAGGCCCTGGAAGAAAGGCTTGTCTGGGGCTCCGGGATCTCCCTGGCGCTGGGGGGCCTCTCCTACCTCCTCGGGGATTTCGTCGTCGCTTCCGTTGCGGGGATCGCCGTCCCCCTGTCCGGCCTCCTTTTCGGGCTCGGGGCCGCATTGGGTGGGTTCCCGGTGGTAAGGCGTGCCGCTGCGGAGCTCAAACGGAGGCTCCTGGGGATAGACCTGCTCGTCTCCATTGCGGTCGTTGGGGCCCTGGCCCTGGGGGAGACGTTCGAGGCGGCGGCCCTGGCGTTTCTCTTCGGGCTCGCCGAGTGGCTCGAGGATAAGGCCGCGGCCCGGGCTCGTCGTTCCATCCGGGATCTTATGGACCGCGCCCCCAAACGGGTTACCGTGCTCCGGGATGGCCGCGAGCTCGAGCTCCCCGTGGAGGCCGTTTCCCCGGGCGAGGTGGTCCTCGTACGGCCCGGGGAGACGATCGGCCTCGATGGGGTGGTGGTCCGGGGCCGCTCCAGCGTCTCCGAGGCTGCCGTCACGGGGGAGTCCACCCCGGTGATGAAGGGGGAAGGGGACCCCGTCTACGCCGGCACCCTCGTCGAGGATGGATCGCTGGAGATCCGCGTCACCCGCCCGGCCGGGGAGAGCACCATCGCCCGGATCGCGGCCTTGGTGGAGGAGGCACAACGCAAAAAGGCCCCGGTGGAGCGGTTCGTGGATCGGTTCGCCCGCTACTACACTCCCACCGTGGTGGGAGCGGCCGTCCTCGTGGCCGTCATACCCATCGCCCTGGGTCTGCCGTTCAGGGACTGGATCCTCCGGGCGCTGATGCTCCTCGTTATCGCCTGCCCCTGTGCCCTCGCCATCTCCACCCCCGTGGCCATGGTCTCGGCCCTCGTCTCCAGCGCCCGGCGGGGGGTCCTGGTGAAGGGCGGTGCGGCGCTGGAGGCGATCGCGAAAGCGCGGTTCCTGGCCCTGGACAAGACCGGCACCCTCACCACCGGAGAGCTCCAAGCGGAGGTTCTCCCCCTGGAAGGCGCCGATCCCGGGGAAGTCCTCCGGATCGCCGCGACCCTGGAGCGGGGGAGCGAACACCCCATCGCCCGGGCCATACGGGCGCTTGTGGAAAAGGGGGATCACTTGCCGGAGGTGGAGGACTTCCGGGCCCTACCCGGCCTGGGGGTAGTGG
>JALVLL010000145.1 GCA_027027485.1 Candidatus Bipolaricaulota bacterium
GCCCCTCCCTTTGCGGGGTGGGGGGAGAAGGGGTCGGATCCTTTCCCACTGCTCATCGGTCAGTTCTGTGCCCCTCATAACTCCCCATTCTACCTGCCTCCACCATTTTTGAAAGGAGCTCTACTCCGCATTAACCGAAGAAATGGTCGTCCCCTCCTCAAGATGGGATAATCCCCCGGGTTATCAAGTCCCGGGGCAGGGTTCAATATGGATGATCCCCTCTCCAGGACCGGTAGCTCCAAAAAGCCGAATCTTCCGTTTTCCCAATCGTGGGATCCGCGGTACTCGGGAGGACTGGTGGGCTTTGGGATTTGCCCAGGCTGTCCCAGACTCTGGGCGCCTGTGGGGCGCTAGGCCATCGGCATAGATGAAGGGAGACAAAGTGACCATCCCCGCTTCGGCTCTCTACACCCCGATGTTCTAGCTCTTCCTTCCGATGTAGAGCAGGTGCTCCGCTCCCCCGTGCAGGCTGGGATCCCGGCCCAGGCGATAGTTGAGTTCTACCCATGCTTCCCAAAGCTCCCCCGAGAGTTCGTTGATCCTTTCCTCGATCATGCTGACCACACCTTCACAGGCGATCAGATCCACGGTCTCAAAGCCCTCGTTCTCCATCAGGGGGCGGATCTCGGCGGGATGGCTGAAGTAAGCATCGGTAAATCCCCCTTCGGGTCCCGCGGGCAGCGCCCCGGAGGTGAGCAGCTGCTCGAGGAGATCCCGGTTCTCCAGGATCCATTTGGGCTCGTACTTTGCGGCCCAGCGGATGGGGGCGTACCGGGTGATGAAGGCGGCGAAGATCGGCCCACCCGGCTTCAGGACGCGCCTCGCCTCGCGAATCGCCTGACGGCGCTCCCGCTCTTCGAGGAGGTGATAGAGCGGCCCCATGAGGAGGACCGCATCGAAGCTACCGTCTTTGAAGCGTGAGAGGTCCGTGGCGGTCCCGTGCTCGTAGCCGGCCAGCTCGACCCCCGCCTCTTTGGACTTTCTCTTAGCGAGATTCAGACAGCCTTGCGATAGATCGAAGAGAGTGACGGCATATCTCCGTTGGGCAAGGGCAATAGCATATCGTCCCGGCCCACCGCCGACATCCAGGACCTTTGCCGGAGGCTCGGGCAGGTGATCCTCTAGTGCCCTCATCGTCACGGCGAACTCCGTGCGGTGGCGCTCCAGCCGCTCCCACTCATGTTCCGCGTTTTCATCGTAAAAGTGCTCAACGTAACTCATCCTTATATCCATTCAGCTTTAACGTCCGGCCTAAGCATAATCCAGGCTACCCAGCTATGGTTCTTGTCCTCAGCGGGTGGTTACTCTCTCAAAAAGCCTCTAAAGACGCTTACGGATCTCGGCGGCGATGCGTTCGAGTTCCTCCTGAGTGGCTCGGCGGCGCTGAGGGGCCTTGGCGTCGTAGTAGGGGATCACGTGGACGTGCACGTGGAAGACCTCTTGGCCTGCAGCGCGGCCGCTCAGCTGTACGATCCTCACCCCGTCAGCGTCCAGGGCCTCTTTCGTCGCCGCGGCTATCCGCCGGGCCGTAACGAAAAGCTTCCCCACTTCCTCGTCGGGAAGCTCCCAGATGTAAGCGTAGTGGCGCTTGGGGACCACGAGGGTATGTCCGGGATTTACCGGCCGGATGTCCATGAAGGCGATGATGTCCTCGTCCTCGTACACGACGCTTGCCGGGGCTTCTCCCCGTGTAATCCTGCAGAAGATGCAATCCGCGTTACCCATCACCCTCCTCCACGATGCACCAGAAACGCGCCGCTATTTCCCCGTAGCGTTTCGGTCCGATGCCCGGCACTGCAAGGAGGTCCTCCATCCTCTTATAGGGCCTTTGTTCCATGATCCTTTCGGCAAGGACACGGCCGATCCCGGGTACCTCGAGGAGCTCCTCCAAGGGGGCTATATTGACCTCCCGCCGGAGCTTCTCCCACTGAGGATCCCCGCGGAAACGCTCCTCCTCATCGCGCAGTGCCCGCTCATGGGCCTCCCGGGGCCCCAGGCCTCGGGCGCGGTGTTTTATCTCCGCGAGCTCGTGGAAGAGGATGTAACGGGCATAGGGTCGGAAGAGCTCCGAGACCCAGATCTCGTTTAGGGGGATCTCCAGTTTTGCCGCGGCGGAAGGGCATATCTCCTTCCCACGATACCTGACCCGATAGCAAGCGATATGATCCGCGATGATCTCGTGGGGAACGAAACGCACCCTGTAGCCGAACTGCAAGAGCTCTTTCATTGGGTTGCTTTCTGAAGTTTTCGGTACCACTGCCTGGGATAGGTTTTTTACTCCTTCGTCCGTGAGGGCTCATCCCTGTTCCAGATCGGGGAGTTCCTGGGCGAGCTCCTCGAAGAGGTCATCCTCGATGAAGATGGGGGAGCCGGTGCGCAGGGCCAGGGCCACCGAGTCCGAGGGGCGGGCATCCACTTTACGGATCTTCCCTGAAGGGAGCCTCACCCAGAGGTCGGCGTAGAAGACTCCGTTCACCATGTCCACCAAAACCACCCGATCCAGCCTGCAACCAAGCCTATCCAGCATGTTCTTCATGAGGTCGTGGGTCATGGGGCGGGGCGGGGTCTCTCCGTGCAGGGACATGAGGATGGCCATGGCCTCGAAGGGCCCTATCCGCATGGTGATATAGCGGGGGGAGATCAGGTCCTTCAGGAGAAGGACCGGCGCGTTATTCTCCTGGTCGAAACCCACTCCGCCGACGATAAGCTCCCTCATCCCTCGACTCCCTGCTCCGGATTTAGTCTCCCCCACTTCATGCACCGACGCAACATCCACCGTGATGAGAGGTCAAGCCGATAAAAGCCCCGGCCTAGCCCTCATACTCTCAAGGGACGACGGGCTCAGGGGTTACTTGAGGAGCTCGAGGAGCTTGGCCGGGGGGAGGGTGTTCAGGATATCCTCCACCTCGGCCCAGCCCCTGCGGGCCGTGAGGACCCCGTAGCGCATGAAGCGTAGGTGGTCCGGATGGTGGGCGTCGGTCCCCAGGACGAGCTTTACCCCCATCTCCACCGCTTCCCTTATGTGCTCGGCGCAGAGATCGAGCCTTTGGGGGTTGGCGTTTATCTCCAGGGCGGTGCCGTATTTCGCGGCTTGGCGGAAGACCTCCTCCCAGTCCACTTCGAAGGGCGACCGTTCGCCGATGAGGCGGCCGCTCGGGTGGGCGATCACGTCCACGTCCTCGTTCTCTATCGCGGCAATGATCCTTTTCGTCATCTGGCTTTTGGGCATGCGCATCTGGGTGTGAACGGCGGCCACCACGATATCCAGTTCCCGGAGGATCTCCTTGGGGACATCGATGGAGCCGTCGGGGAGGATGTTGGCCTCCACCCCACTGAGCACCCTGAATCCATCGAGCTTTCGGTTGAGCTCCCGGATCTCCTCCATCTGGCGGACGAGGTCATCGGGGTCCATGCCGGGGATGGCCTGGGCGAAGCGGAAGTGGTCCACGATGGCGATGTACTCGTACCCCAGGGCGCGGGCCGCCTCCACCATATCGGCGATGGAGCCCTTCCCGTCGGACCAGTCGGTGTGGACGTGCAGGTCCCCTCTCACCTCTTCGAGGCCGATGAGCTTGGGTAGCTTCCCCTCCTCTGCCGCTTGGATCTCCCCCTGGTCCTCGCGGAGTTCGGGCGGTATCCAGGGGAGCCCCACGGCACCGTAGACCTCCTCCTCCGTGCGTCCGGCGACCCTCTCTTTGCCCCTGAAGACCCCGTATTCGTTGAGCTTCAGCCCCATCGAGACAGCTCGCTCCCGGAGGCGGATGTTGTGGGCTTGGGAGCCGGTGAAGTACTGCAGCGCGGCCCCGAACGACTCTTCGGGGACGATCCGGAGGTCCACCTGGATCCCGTCGGAAAGCCTCACCGAAGTCTTCTTGGGGCCCTTGGCCAGGACTTCCTCCACGTCGGGCAGGGACGCGAAGAGGTCCGAGGCCTCCTCGGGGCGATCC
>JALVLL010000146.1 GCA_027027485.1 Candidatus Bipolaricaulota bacterium
AGCACGATGATGATGTAGTAGGGATCCGGGAGGGAGAGGTCCGGGATCCAGAGGAACGGGGGCGAGATGTGGAAGAGCTCGGCGGAGTTGAAGATCGCCTGCCAGAGGAGGATCAGGAACGGGAACTGCAGGAGAAGGGGGAAACAACCCCCCAGGGGGTTCACCCGCTCCTGGCGATAGAGCTCCACCAGGTGCTTCTGCAGGGCCTCCTTGTCGTCCTTGTAGAGCTTCTGGAGCTTCTGGATCTTGGGCTGGAGCCTCTGGAGCTTGGCCATGGAGCGGATCTGGGCCCTGGTTAAGGGGAAGAGGAGGACCTGGGCGGTGAGGGTGAAGAGGATGATGGCCCAGCCGTAGTTCCCGGTGGCCCGGTAGAGGGCCTCCAGGAACTTTATCACCCCGACCAGGAACCGGGAGAAAGTGCCCAGCTTGACGATCCCGGCTATCCCCGCCTTCTCAAGGAGGATATAGCGGTTCCGTCCGGCGTAGAGCTCGAGCTTCAGGGAAAGCTCCCCCGATATCGGTGGGAGCTCCAGGCCGAAGACCGGCTGCCCAAAGGCGTTCTTGCCCACGAAGGGCTTGACCCCCTCGGCACCCTCCAGCTTCCAGAAGAAGACCGCGCCCCTGCTTACCAGGCCGAGGCCCTGGAACTCGGTGTAGGAGCCAGCTGCCAGAGGGTTCCGGTGGGGCTCCCCGTCGTAGAGGTACACGAGCCTCGGGGCTTTATCACCTGTGGGGAGGTACCCCAAAATGAGGACCACCTCCTCCGCGTTCCCCGCGAAACGCAACTCGATCGGCACCGTGTAGAGGGCCTTGTCCGCGATGAGGCACCTCTTCTCCACCTCGAGCCCCCCGGCATTCCCCGAAAGGACGACCTCCACGGCCTCCGGATGAGATTCGCTATAGGAAATCCCGTATTCGATGGGTTCCTTTGGCTGGGCGTCCCCCACCCAGATCTCCAGGGGGAGGCTCACGTCGCGGAGAAGTGTGGGCTCCTTATCCCCGGTCCAGCCGGGAACGGCCTCGAGGGGTTTCGTCCCGTAGGGGGAGAAGTAGAGGTAGCTCGAAGCGAGGACCCCGTTCTCCTCCCAGAAGCGGTACCTCACCAGGGCGTTCTCCACCACGAGCTCCCGTCCTCCCCTCTGGGAAGTGCCCTCCTTCACCTCCAGGGCTAGGCCACATACAGCGATCAGGGACGAAATGAGGATCACAAAAGCCTTTCTTGCCATTCCGGCCTCAAATGTATCCCCGGCCCACTGCCCCCGCAAGATATGAACGTTGTGAAGCCACATCGGAACCCACCTTGGGCGCGGAGAGCTTCACGGATAAAATGCCTCCGATGCCGAAGGAGTATTTACGGCCGGAGCCCTTGGAGAACGAACACTCCTTCCGGGCTCTCCGTCCCAGATCCCTGGACGAGTTCGTGGGACAGGACAAGGTCAAGGAGCGTCTCCGCATCTACATCCAGGCCGCCAGGGAGCGCGGGGAGCCCCTGGATCACGTGTTGTTGCTCTCGCCGCCGGGACTGGGGAAGACCACCCTGGCCTATATCATCGCCCAGGAGCTCGGCGTCAGGATCCAGGTCTCCTCGGGGCCGGCCATCGAGCGCCCCGGCGACCTCGCCGCGATCCTCACCCACCTGGAGAAGGGCGACATCTTCTTCATCGACGAGATCCACCGCCTCCGGCGCCAGGTGGAGGAAGTGCTCTATCCGGCCATGGAGGAGTGGAAGCTGGATATCGTGATCGGGGAAGGTCCCCATGCCCGTTCCATCAGGCTGGATCTAGCTCCCTTCACCCTGATCGGGGCCACCACCAGGGAAGGGCTGCTCACCGCGCCCCTCAGGGACCGTTTCGAGGTCATCTTCCGGCTCGAGTACTACAGCCCGGAGGAGCTGGCGGAGATCATACGTCGGGCGGGGGAACGCTTGGGGATCGAGGTCTCCCCGGAGGGGGCCATGGAGCTCGCCTCCCGCTCCCGGGGGACACCGAGGATCGCCCTGCGCCTCCTGAAACGGGCCCGGGATGTGGCCCAGGTGGAGGGCAAGGGCATCGTGGACCTCAAGGTGGCGCGCCGTACCCTGGAGCTCCTGGGGATCGATGACGAGGGGCTGGATCCCCTGGACCGCAAGATCCTGGAGATCATCATCGATCGCTTCGACGGGGGCCCCGTGGGCCTGGAGACCCTGTCCGCGGCCCTGGGGGAGGACAAGGACACCGTCATGGAATTCTACGAGCCGTACCTCATCGCCAAGGGGTTCCTGCGCCGAACGCCTCAGGGGAGGGTGGCAACCGAGAAGGCCTACCAACACCTGGGGAAGCCCGCGGCGAAACTTTTCTGATCAGCGCCCCACAAGCCCCGACCCGTGCAGGAAATCCCCCACTACCCCGGTGAACCTCTTCCAATCCAGGGCCAGCGCCACAAGCATCCATACCAGTCCCGCATAGGCCGCGGGCCGGGCGTGGAAATACGCGACAACGAAGGGGATGAAGACCCAGGGGAAAGCGAGCCCCATGACCAGGGCCTTGAACTGGAGGAACTCCTTGCTGCGGTATGCCCAGGCAGCAAGCAGGAGAGCGAAGCCGAGGTAGGGTATGCCCACCCAGGCCGGGACGAGCCCCACCGCGATCAGGTATATCGCGGAAGCGAGGACCATGACCATGTCGAACTGGAACTCATGATCGCCTATCCAAGTAGGGGATTTCTCGTAGCGGCGGGCCAGGCGTCCGTCCAGCATATCGGTGGTCCAGCCCAGGAGGAGCAGGGCGATGACCCGCGAAAGGGCCTTCGGCCCGAAGGGGATCATCCCCAGTATGGCCGTGGCGATGAGGCCCCGAGCGGCGGTGAGCCAATCCGGGAGCTTCTCCTTCAACATCGTCGGCCCACATTATACCTGATCTAATTTCACCAACGAAGTGCCTCGTCCAGTGGGGAAAAGCGAACCTTGGCGCCGGGGAAGGCGGGGACCTCCAACGAGATCCCGATCTCCCCTCCCCGGACCTCCAGTCCCAGCCGGAGACATCCCTCGAAAGTGCGGTAGAGGGAGGCCGCGATCTGGACAAACCTCATATCGCGGAAATCGTACTCCCCGGCCATCTCGAACCGATACCCCTCCCCGAAAGGGATGGAGGCCTGGGCCATGGCCCGCTTCACCCCCAAAGGCCACGGGGACATCCTGAGCCCCCACCGAAGGGAGAATCCCCCATCCGAAAAGGCCCCCTTCATCACCAGGTCGTCGAACGAGAGCCCGGGGGAGAAGGAGACGCCCCCGCGGAGGTCCACCTTCCACGACCCTCCTTTCAACACTCCCTTCCCCTTGAACTTCAGGGGCGAGAGGGGGTAGGGGATGAAATCGAAGCCCACCTCGAATCCGCCGAGGGAGACGGTCCAGTTCCCGGAGAGCTTCCCCCGGGAGAGGTCCCAGGAGACGGCGAACCTCTGCGTGACCCCCTCCCCGGTGCCCCTCAGCGAGAGGGAGAGGCGCGAGACCGAGGGGAGGGCATCGTATCCCAGGGGGGATGCCCCGAAGCCCCCCCTCCAGGAGTACGAGACGCCGGCACCCCCCAGGGAGAGGGAGGGGGAGAAGGAGGCTCGGAAACGGCTCGCCCCCTCGTCGAGGTAGAGGTCGAAGCCCCCGGAAAGGGGGAGCGCGAGCCTGGCCTCGCCGAGCTCGAGGGAGCGCCTGAGGGAAGCGCTGGCTCCTGCTTTCGCGTGCTCCCCTTCCTCGTCGAGGTACCTCGCCCCGTTCAAACCCAGCGAAAGGGAAAGCCCGCCCAGCGAAAAGGAGCGCGAGAGGGATACCTCCGGGGCCTTCTCGAAGGCCGTTCCCCCCCGTTCCACCCTCTCCCACGTGGTCTTCCACCCCCACTCCAGGAGCTTCCCGGAGAGAGCGGCCCTGAGCTTTCCTTGTGTGAGAGAGAGGTCTCCCTTCCAACTCCCCCAATCC
>JALVLL010000147.1 GCA_027027485.1 Candidatus Bipolaricaulota bacterium
GGTGCCGAGATCCACGCCGCCGTCGCCACAAGCCTTCTTGTGATGATCCCCTCCGCGGCGATCGCCACGCTCCAGCACACCCTCTCGGGTAATACCCATTGGGAATTGGTCTTTCCCCTCGCGCTGGGGATCATCCTCGGCGCCCAAATCGGCCCCCGGATAGCCCGAAAACTTCCCCAGCGGACCCTGCGCCGGATCTTCAGCCTCGCCCTCTTCTACGCCGCTTACCGGATGATCACCAAAGGCCTGGGTTAACCCCGGAAGGCGTCGATGAGGATCCGGGCCACCATCAGGACCCAGCCCACGATCACCATGAGCCAGATCAGCTTCCGGGCCGCCTCCAGGAGGCTGAAGAGGAAGAGGATCAGGGTGAGTAGCCCCAGATACCCGATGGGCTTCGTCAAAGATGGGTCCACCTGGCCGGGGATGATGAGGTCGATGAGCTTCACGAGGAGCGTCCCGATGAGGTAGGCCGCCGAATCGATGAAGGCCAGAAGATGCCGCCCCAGGCTCTCCTCCGAGGCCTCGGCCGCTGAGGCGACCAGAGGCGCCCCGCTTAAAGCCGCCGCCAGAAACGCCTTTCTCATCACAAAAGCCTACCCTAAAAGCCCCGAGGTGTCACTCCACCGTCACCGTCTTCGCCAGGTTCCGGGGCTGGTCCACGTCCGTTCCCCGGAGCCTCGCGATGTGGTAGGCCAAGAGCTGTAGGGGTGAGGCGAAGGCCAAGGGGAGCGCCTCCCGGGACGCCCGAGGGACGACGAAGAGGTGGTCGGCGAGCCTCTCGAGTTCCTTCCCGCTCCCGTCGGAGAAGGCGATCAATATCCCCCGGCGGGCCTTGACCTCTTCCATGTTGGAAAGCGACTTCTCCCAGAGCTCCTCCCGGGAGATGAGGAAGAAGACCGGCATGGTCTCGTCTATGAGGGCGATGGGGCCGTGCTTCATCTCCCCCGCTGGATAGGCCTCGGCGTGGATGTACGAGATCTCCTTTAGCTTCAGTGCCCCTTCCATGGCCAGGGGCCAGAGGATCCCCCTCCCCAAATACAGCGCGTTCGTCTTCTTGTAGTAACGCTCCGCGAACCCCTCGATCTCCCTCTCGAGCTTGAGGGCTTGGGATATCAGCTCCGGCGCCTTCCGAAGCTCCTGGAGCTTCCTCTGTAGAACCTCCTCGGAGATGGTCCCACGGAGGCGGGCGAGATGAAGCCCGATCACGGCCAGGGCTGCGAGCTGCGCCGTGAAGGTCTTGGTGGCCGCCACCCCTATCTCGAGGCCCGCCCTGGTGTAGGAGGTGGCGTGGGACTCCCTGGGTATGGCCGAGCCGATGACGTTGCATACGGCCAAGACCCGGGCGCCCTTTTCCTTCGCCTGCCTCACCGCCACCAGGGTGTCGATGGTCTCACCGGACTGGGAGATGGCCACCACCAACGTTCCCTCGCCTATGGCAGGTTCCCGGTAGCGGAACTCCGATGCGATGTATGCCCGCACCGGGATCCCCAGGAGGGGCTCCCACAGGTACTCCGCCACCAGGGCGGCGTGGTAGGAGGTGCCACACGCCACGAGGACGATGCCGTCCATTTCCCCGACGAAGTCCCCCGGCAGCTCCTCCTCCCAGGGGGCATCCTGCAGCGAGGCCAGCGTGTCGGCCACGGCCCGGGGTTGCTCGTGGATCTCTTTCTCCATGAAGTGCCGGTACCCGGCCTTCTCCGCGGTGAGGGGGTCCCAGGGGACGTACTGGAAGGAGGGCTCCTTCGATGTCCCATCCAAGGCGAGGAGCCTGAAGCCTTTGGGGCTCGCGTGGACCACCTCGCCGTCGGCCATGAAGTACATGTGGCGGGTATAGGGCAGGAGGGCCGGGGCATCGGACGCGAGGAAGGCCTCATCTTCGCCCTTACCGAGCACGAGGGGGCTTCCCATCCTAGCCGCCACGATCTCCCCGGGGTGATCGGCGTGGATAACGGCTATGGCGAACGCCCCCCGCACCTCCCGCAGGGCCTCCATCACCGCGCGCAGAAGGTCCCCGGAGTAGCGCTCCTCGATGAGATGCACCAGGACCTCGGTGTCGGTCTGAGAGGTGAATTTATGGCCGGATTTTGAGAGCTTTTCCTTCAACTCACGGTAGTTCTCGATGATACCGTTGTGGACCAAGGCGATCCTTCCGGAGCAATCGATGTGGGGATGGGCGTTCTCATCGCTGGGGAGGCCATGGGTGGCCCAGCGGGTGTGCCCTATGCCGGTGTTCCCCGGGAGCTTTTCCTTTTCCGCCGCCTCAATCAGCCGGGAGAGTTTCCCCACCCTCCGCACCAGGAAGATCTCCCCATCGGAACAGGTAGCGATGCCGGCCGAATCGTATCCCCGGTATTCCAGGCGCTTCAGGCCCTCGAGCAGGACCTTCTTGGCCCGCCGGTGACCCACATAACCCACGATGCCGCACATGGTCGTTCGCATTATAACGATTGTTGGCGGATTCCCGCGGCTGTATAATCCCCAGCGCAGGGGGAGATATGAGGGAAGCCGAGGTTAAGGCAGTGCTCATCGACCCGACCCAGGGTGCGCCGGTGATCCTCCTCAAGGATCGGCATTCCTCCAAAGTGCTCCCCATCTGGATCGGACAGTCCGAGGCCGTCTCCATCGCTTCGGCCCTGAGGAGGGAGCGGCCCCCCCGCCCCATGAGCCACGACCTCATGAAGTCCCTGCTGGAAGCGGTGGGGGCGCGGGTGGAGAAGGTCATCATAAGCGACCTCAGGGACAACGTCTTCTACGCCACCATTTACCTGCGCACTTCCGACGGGGCCCTCTACGAGATAGATGCCCGCCCTTCCGATTCCGTGGCCCTCGCCTTGCGGGTCGATGCCCCCATCTATATCTCCGAAAACGTCTTCGATCAGTCCGCCATGGAGTTCCCCGATGTGTTTTTCGAGGACGAGGACCAAGGGGAAGGGGCCGTCGTCGAGAGCGAGCTAGAGCCCGCCGAGGAAGAGGAGGAAAACGATCCCGAGGAGGAACGCCAGAAGTTCGAGGAGTTCGTGGACAGGGAGCTCAACCTCGCCGAGTTCAAACGCTACATCGACTGACCGCCCCGGTACCAGAGGGTCCTCTCCGCGTGGGGGAGGGCTAGGAGCTCGTTGAGGGAGACCCCCGTATCGAACCTCATCCCCAGGATCCTAAAGGTCACCCGGAACCTCCCCCAGGCCACCGAGATGCTCCGCAGATCATCCGGCTCCTCGTACCAGATCACGATCTCCTTAAGCGGGTCCGGGAATCCGGTGATGGCGAGCTTCTTGGGTCCGGGAAGGGGGGGAACGGGGGGTGGGGCCGTCCCGACCCCGGGCTCTGGATGCTCCACGTCAGCGGGACTCGGGAGGGTAAGGGGCGGCTGTGGGATATCGGGGGCCCCTTCCCCGAGGACTTCCTGTTCCAATTCGAATCTCAGTCCCTGGGGATCGAACCTTACCCGGGGGAGTTCCCCCTCATCGAGGGTGAACACGAAGCGGGTCCCCCCGTTTCCCGGCCGGTAGTGGACGAGGATCCCCCGCCTGTAGGTGTAGATGTGGCCGGACAGGTCCTCCGGGGCGAGCACCTCGAACCTCACGGCCTCCTCACCCGGGAGCACCTGGACCCTGACCCGGCTCGTCTCCACCCCGAGTCCCTCGATCTCCAGTTCCACATCGATATCCCGCCTCTCCTGATACCAGGAGACGAGCTCGGAGAAAGCCTCACGGGCGGGATCGTGGAACAGCCAGCCGAAATCGGTGAGCTCGAAGAGCCCGAAGAACCCCGCCACGAGCGCCACCAGCACCAGGGGCCAGATCTCCATAACGCTCGGGTGATTTTAACGACCGTATCGCGTTGCGCCTCCCCGGCGTGGGGCTAGAATCGGCCACGGTGATGGGGATGCTCAAACTGCGCGATGTGAAGGAGACCGAGGTCAAGGGGAAGAGGGTCCTTTTGCGGGCCGATTTCAACGTTCCCCTTAAGGACGGGAAGGTGGCCGAGGACTTCCGCATCCGGAAGACCCTTCCCACCATCAATTGGCTTCGGGAAAACGGGGCTTCGGTGGCCATCGTGTCCCACCTGGGGAGGCCGAAGGGGAAGGTGGTCCCCGAGCTCTCGTTGCGCCCGGTGGCGGAGCGCCTCTCGGGGCTCCTCGGCGAGGAGGTCCCCCTCATCGGGGACTGTATAGGGGATGAGGTGAAAAGCGCCGTGGACGAGCTCGGCCCCGGCGGGGTGATCCTCCTCGAGAACGTCCGTTTCCACCCGGGCGAAGAGGAAAACGACAGAAGCTTCGCCAGGCAACTCGCGGAGCCCTTCGACTTATACGTGAACGACGCCTTCGCCGTTTGCCACCGGGCCCACGCCTCCACGGTGGGGGTAACCGAATACCTCCCATCCTACGCCGGGTTCCTCCTTCAGGAAGAGGTGAGGGTGCTATCGAAGCTCAGGGAATCCCCCGAGCGCCCCTTCTACCTCCTCATCGGCGGCAAGAAGGCCAAGGACAAGCTCGGGGTCCTGGAGGAGATGCTCTCCAAGGTGGACGGGATCCTGATCGGCGGCGGTGCCGCCTTCACCTTCCTCAAGGCCAAGGGCTATGAGATCGGGAAATCGGTGCTCGAGGAGGAGCTCCTCCCCAAGGTGAAGGAGATCGCCGAGCGGGCTTATAAGGAGGACGTGTTGCTCCTGCTCCCGCGGGACGTGGTGGTGGCACGGGAGCTCTCGGACGATGCCGTGGGCACGGTGGTGCCCGCCGACCGCATCCCTCCGGACGTGATGGGGCTCGATATCGGCCCGGAGACGGTGCGGGTCTTCTCGGAGAAGCTGAAGGAGGCGGCCACGGTGGTCTGGGCCGGCCCCATGGGGGCCTTCGAGTACAAGCCCTTCGCCAAGGGCACGGAGCTCATCGCCAAGGCCCTGGCCGAGGCCCCGGGCTTCACGGTGGTAGGGGGAGGGGAGACCGGCGAAGCGGTGATAAAGTTCGGCCTGGAGGATAAATTCGATCACCTCTCCACCGGCGGCGGGGCGACCCTGGCCTTCCTCCAGGGGAAGCCCATGCCGGCCCTGGAGGCCCTCGTGGCCTAGGAGGGGTGTCCCGGGTATAATAGGAAGCGGAAGCGGGCATAGCTCAGTTGGTAGAGCGTCGGCGTCCCAAGCCGAAGGTCGCGGGTTCGATTCCCGTTGCCCGCTCCAGTTTCTTTTTCAAGGGGGACCCCTTGAGGACCACCATCTCCTTCACCCTCGATGACCTCGCTTCCCTGGCCTCCGATTGCAGGCGTTGCCCCTTGGCCGGGGGGAGGACGAACCTCGTCTTCGGCGAGGGCAATCCCCACGCGGACCTCATGCTCATCGGGGAGGCACCGGGGGAGACCGAGGACCAGACCGGCAGGCCCTTCGTGGGGAGGGCGGGGCAGCTCCTCACCCAGATCCTGAAATCGGTGGAGATCGAGCGTTCCGAGGTGTACATCACCAACGTGGTCAAGTGCCGTCCCCCTGGAAACCGGGTCCCCACCAAGGCCGAGATGGAGGCGTGTTGGGATTGGCTCGCGGCACAGATCGCCCTGGTCAACCCCCTAATCATCGTCACCCTGGGCAACACCCCCACCCAGAAGATCCTCAACACCACCGAGGGCATAACGGCATTGCGGGGGAGGTTCTTCGCGTGGAAGGGGGGAATCGAGGTATTCCCCATGTTCCACCCGAGCTTTCTTTTGCGCAATCCCAGCAAGAAGAAGGGGAGCCCCAAATACCTCACATGGCTCGATATACAGGCGGTGAAGGAGAGGCTAGAGGTCCTGCGCTCCCGGAACCGGGGGAGCTGACGCGCTCGGAGAAGGAGCGGATCTGTCGGGAGGCCCTGGAGCGGGCCGAGGAGCTCCGCCGAGCCAAGAGGTACCGCGAGGGGATAGACCTCCTGGTGGAGGCCCTGAAATACGGGATCGAGAAGCCCATGATCTACTTCCGCCTGGGGAACCTCTACTTCGACGCGGGTGACCTATCCCGTGCCGAATACGCCTATAAAAGGGCGGTAGAGGAGGATCCCAAGTTCGCCTCGGCTTACCACAACCTGGGGGTGGTGTACCGCAAGCAGGGGAAGATCGGCCTCTCGGTGAAGATGCTCAAGAAGGCGAGGAGGCTGGAACTCCTCTACCCCCGCCACGGGCGCTCACGGCTTTCCGGGGAGGAAAAGAGGATCATCTTCAGGATCGGCCTCTATTCGACGGCCATCCTTTTCGGCCTTCTCCTGCTCCTCCTCGCGGTCCTCTTCCTGTTCTCGTTTTTCCTGCGGAAGTAGCGCGTTATCCTTTGTGGAGCTTATGAGGATCTGCGTTTACCTCGAGACCGCGGACCTCCTGCGGAAGTCGGGCATATATCGGGCCTATGCCAACCACCTGGAGGCTTTAAGGCGAGCGGGGGCCGACTTCACCACCGATCCGCGTGATCGTTACGACCTCCTGCACATCCACTGGCCGGGGCCCCGCTCCTTCCGTTACCTCAAGCGGGCCAGGAAGAGGGGGATCCCGGTGGTGGTCCACGCCCACTCCATCGGGAGGTATGACCTCGTGGGGAGCTTCACCGCCACCGACCTCATCGCCCCGATGTACGAATGGCTGTTGGACCGGTTCTATGCCCGGGCCGATGCCCTTTTCGTTCCCTCGGAGTTCGCGGCGGAGATGCTCGGGAAGCGCGGCTTGGGCCCGGTGTATGTGGTGAGCAACGGGGTGGACCTCTCCCGGTTCCGACCGGATCCCCAAAGGAGGGAGGAGTGGCGCCGTCGCCTGGGGTTGGAGGGGTTCGTGGTCTACTGTGCGGGCAACGTCCTCCCGCGGAAGGGGGTCATGGATTTCATCGCCGTGGCTGAGAGGTTGCCCCGATACGAATTCGTCTGGTTCGGACAGCGTTGGGGTCCCCTCGCCTTCCATCCCCGGATGGAACGCCGGATCCGCAGGGCACCCCGTAATGTGCGCTTCGTGGGCTTCGTGGACGATCCCGTGGGAGCTTACGACGCTTGCGACCTCTTTTTCTTCCCCACGTGGGGGGAGACGCAATCACTGGTCGTTCTCGAGGCCGCCGCCTTGGGGAAACCATTGGTGTTGCGGGACATCGTCGCCTTTTCGGCCCTCGAGGACGGGATAAATTGCCTCAAATCCAATACGGTGAGAGGGTTCGCCGAGGCCATCGCAGCCATAGCGGAGAACGGGGCTCTCAGGGAGAGGCTTGTCGCGGAAGCGCGGGAATTCGCCCGGAAACACGATCTCACCGAAGTGGGGCGGAGACTCTTGGACCTATACGGGAAGATCATCGGGGGAGAGGGCGAGTGAGGATCACGGTAGTCATTCCCACGCTGAACGAGGAGAAATACCTTCCGCGATGTCTTGAATCACTGTCAAAGCAGACCTTATCGAATTTCGACGTCATAGTGGTAGACGGAGGGTCCACAGACAGGACAGTGGAGATCGCGGATTCCTTTGGCGCCAAGATCATAAAACTTGGTGAGGCGAATTTAGCAAAGCAACGTCAGATAGGGTTCGAAGCTGCTAATACAGAAATCATTGCCAGTTTGGATGCGGATACGTATGTTCCTGAAAAATGGCTAGAAGAACTTGTGGCCCCGTTTTCCGAGACCCAGGTAGTAGAGGTTTTTGGGAGTCTAATTTATGAAGGGGAGCATAAGTTTCACTCACTGCTTGAGACCGTTTGTGAGAGGATACTGTTTGCACTCGGTATACCACCCGCGGTAGCTACAAATCTCGCGGTTCGAAAATCTGCGTTCGAGAAAGTGAAGGGGTTTTATCTACCTAACGGGGATTTTCCCAAAAGTTATCCTGAATTAGAAACTGTTTGGTTGGGGATGAAACTAAGACATGTGGGTAAAGTCGTTTTCTTACCTCATTTGAAAGTGGTTACTTCCCCCAGACGCCTAGGTGATCCTGCGATGTTATACTGGTGGAGTGTCGGGTACCTTTCAAAGGTAAGCCGTTTCGTTTGGTGGTCGCTTACCCGCAGGATCTTACCCGCCAGCGAAGAATGATAATGAAAAGCGAGGTCACGGTTGTTATCCCCACCCTGAACGAGGAGAGGTTCCTGGCCCGCTGCCTCGCTTCGCTCGAAAGACAGACCCTCCGTCCACATGAGGTGATCGTGGTGGACGGGGGATCACGGGATGGGACATTGAGGATAGCCCGGAAATTCGGGGCCAAGGTGATCCGGTTAGGAGAGCGGGGGATCGCGCGGGCGAGGCACCTCGGCTTCGAGGCCGCCAGGACCCCTTTCGTCGCCTCCACCGATGCCGATGCCCTGGTCCCCGAGAGCTGGCTCGAGGAGCTCGTGCTTCCCTTCGAAGACCGGGCCGTGGTGGGGACCTTCGGGCCGCTGCGTTTCAGGGGAAGCGGGTTCGATTACGTGGGTGCGGTCTTGACCCTGATGCAGCGCTTTTCCCTCTCGCTGGGGCTTCCCGTCTTCTATGGGCCCAATTTCGCCGTCAGGAAGGAAGCGTTCCTCGAGGTGGGAGGATTCCTCGAGCCGGACGGAAGCTTCCCCGAGGGATATCCGGAGGCGGACGATTTCCTCATCGGGCTCAAGCTCAAACGCGTGGGAAAGGTGTTCTTCCTCCCCCACCTCTCGGTCCTGGCATCGCCGCGAAAGCTCGGTTTCGTGGGCATCATCAGGAACCTGTGGTTTTATCCTCCCCGCGACGCACGCATCATCTATTGGTACCTAACAGGGAGACTGGGAAAGGGGATAAGCGGTGGCGGGAATTGAGCTCTTGATAGTGGCCTGGGATGGGGCGCCATATGAGCTCATCCTCGAGCTTCTCCGTGGGGGAACCCTGCCCAACGCGAGGGAGATCTTCGGGGAAGGCTCGCTCAAGCCCTTGCGCAGCACCATACCCCCCCTTACCGCCCCGGCCTGGGCGAGCTTCCACCTGGGGGTGAACCCCGGGAAGCACGGGATAATCGACTTCGTCAAGTATTCCCCCGGGGGAAAGTGGCGCGTCCACAGCTCCGCGGACCTCCCCTATCGCACCTTCTGGGAGATCGTCGCCGACGAGATTCCCGTCGGGTTCATCGGTTTTCCCATGGGGTACCCCGCGAAGGCTCTCGGAAGGGGGTTCTGGGTCCCGGGGTTCCTCGCCCCCAAAGGCGCCGCCTCGTACCCCCGCGAGGCGATGGGCATCGCGGAACGGGCGGCGAAAGGCTACCCCCTCAACCCGCCCCTCTGGCATCCCGGGGGGAAGTGGGTGGGGGAACTCATCGCGTGCATAGACAAGAAGACCGCGGCGTCCATCGCTTTGGCCTCGGAGTACAAGCCCCTCGTTGTGGGAATCCATTATCAGGTGACCGATACGGTCCAACATTTCCTGTGGGGGACCGAAGCGGTGGATGAGGTATTCCGTGCCGCGGACAGGGCTCTGGGGAGGTTGGTCGAGGCGCTCTCGCCGAAAAGGGTTCTCGTCCTCTCGGATCACGGGATGGGGCCCGTGAAGTGGGAGTTCCACGTAAACGTTTGGCTTTGGGCAAACGGGCTCCTCCGCCTTAAAGGGGGCTTCCGGCCCCGCCTCAAGCGCTTGCTTTTCTCGTTGGGGTTCACCCCCTGGAACTTCAGGTGGCTTTCCGGGGCCGGCCTGAGGGCCCTCAAAGGCCTCTTCCGGAAAGACCTGCGCCTCTTCCTGTACCCCATAAAGGGTTTGGAGCGAATCTTTTTGAACCTAAAGGATGTGGATTGGAGGAGATCTCCGGCCCTCTCCCCCGGGGGGATGGGGGCGATCTCCGTGAGGCGCGGGGACGTGCTACGCCGTTTGATCGAGATGTTGAAAGACCTCAGGACCCCGGACGGCGAGGAGGCCATCGAGGGCATCTACCGAAAGGAGGAGCTCTATCGGGGCGAGAGGTGTGAAGGGCTTCCGGAACTTTTCGTTCTGGGGGCTCCGGGGATCCTCCCGGTGAGCCACGGCCTTTTCCTTTCGCCCAGGCCCTTCTTCCCCGCGATGCTTCCCGCGGGCCACAGGCCCTTGGGATTCGTTGCCTCCACGGCGGAGCTCGGGATAGGGGGTTCGCCCGTGATATGGGAGCTCGCCCCTTCCGTTCTCCGGCTCTTAGGGATCGAGCCACCGGAGTACATGGACGAGGAACGCGTTTGTCCCCCGCGGGCGGAACCGTGACACTGGCGATCGGTACATATCCCCTTTAACTTTGGGCGGGGATGAAACGAAGGCTCCTGAGCGTTTCCCTTGGGATCCTAGGCTTCGGCCTCTTCGGCTTCATCATCTATCTGGCCGGCCCGGCCGATGTCGTCCTCAATATCTGGGCCCTGGGATGGGATGGGATCGCCCTGGTGGTCCTGGATGTGGCGGCGGCCCTTTTGTTTTGGGCCCTGAGCTGGAAGACCTTGCTTTCCTCGCTCGGGATCAGGGTCAGGTGGGGGAGGCTTCTAGGTTCGCTGGCGTCGGGGTTCGCGGTGAGTTACATCACCCCTTCGGCCTACCTCGGCGGGGAGCCGGTGAGGGTCATGTTGGTGGGGAGCGACCGGAAGGCGGTGACGGAGATCACCGCCACGGTGGTGGTGGAACGGATCCTCGCCGCCATAAGCACGGTGCTCTTCGCGTCCATGGGCGGCTTTTTCGTGGCCGCTTCCCCACGGATATCCCCCTTCACCAAACGCGCGCTCCTCTTCTCCCTGGGCGGGCTCGTCCTCTTCTCCTTCTTTCTCCTGTGGGCTTTCATCCGCAACTACCGTCCCCTCACCAGGATCTTCGAGGGGCTTTCCGGCCTTTTCCCGAAGACGAAGTTCTTCTCAAAAGCGATCGAGAAGATCCGGGAGGTGGAGGAGACGGCACATCATGTCTTCAGCAAGAGGCCCCTTTACGCCCTCCTGGCCTTCGTGTTCCAGTCCCTCACCGTCTTCTGTAACTACATCAGGCCCCAGATATTCTTCGGCTTCGGCCAGGGGAACTGGCTCAGCTTCCCGCAGCTTTCGCTTTACTTCAGCTTGAACGTGATGATCTCCACCTTCTTCTGGGTGACACCGGCGGGCCTGGGGATCGCGGAGGGCGGGAGGATGGCGATCCTGAGGATCGTGGGGATACCCCCACATGGGGCGGTGGCCTTCGCCCTGACGTTCCGCTTCCTGGAGCTTTCCTTCGTGGGGATTGGGGTGGGTTACC
>JALVLL010000148.1 GCA_027027485.1 Candidatus Bipolaricaulota bacterium
GGTGACCGCGATGCCCACCCCATACAGCCTCCCCACCGCCCCTTCGGGATCCGGGCACCTCACCACGAACTCGTTGAAGAAGGGCCCGGAGAACGCAAGCTCATATCCGGGGAGCCCGGAGACCGCCTCCGCGAGCGCATGGGCCTTCTCCATGGAGAGGAGGGCTACCCGCCTGAGGCCCTCGGCCCCCAGAGCCGCAAGATAGATCGTCGCCCTCAAGGCGCAGAGGGCGGAGTTGGTGCAGATGTTAGAGGTGGCCCGCTCGCGGCGGATGTGCTGTTCCCGGGTCTGGAGGGTCATGACGTAGCCCTCTTTCCCCTCCGCATCCACCGTTTTCCCGGAGACCCTCCCCGGCATCATGCGCACGTATTCCTCCCGCGTGGCGAAGATCCCCAGGAGAGGCCCCCCGAAGGAAAGGGGGTTCCCCAGGGGCTGCCCTTCCCCCACCACGATATCGGCCCCGAAGCTTCCCGGTGGCTCTAGCACTCCCAGGGCAATGGGGTATACCGAGACGATGAGGAACGCTTTGCCCAGGCGCTCCTTGAGCCCCGATAGGTCCTCGATGACCCCAAGGGCGTTCGGCTGCTGCATCACCAGCGCGATGGTGTCCTCGGGGATCCGGTCCACAACGGTCCTCCCGTCCTCGCCGAAGGGGAGCTCGGCCACCCTTATCCCGGCGCCGTGGGCGTAGGTATCGAGGACCGCGCGGTGGAAGGGGTTCAGGGCCCGGGGGACCAGGACCACATCCCCGCCCACGATCCTCCTGGCCATGAGGACCGCCTCGGCCAGGGCCGTCCCCCCGTCGTACATGGAGGCGTTGGCTACCTCCATCCCCGTGAGCTCGCAGACCATGGTCTGGTACTCGAACATCCAGGTGAGGGTCCCCTGGGAGATCTCGGCCTGGTAGGGGGTATAGGAGGTGTAGAACTCGGAGCGCCGCGAAAGCTCCTCCACTACCGCGGGGATGTAGTGGTCGTAGAGCCCCATCCCCAGGAAGGGAACCAGCTCCCTGTTTTTCCGGGAAAGCTCCTCGAACCGCTGCCTCACCTCGAGCTCGGAATGGGACTTCAAACCCAGGGGCCTATAGCGCTCCCTGATCTCCCGCGGGATATCTGCGAAGAGATCCTCGATCTCCCCGAGCCCGATGGCCCGGAGCATCTCCCGGATGTCCTCGGGCGTGTGGGGGATGTACTCGCTCATCCCTGGATCAGCTTTTCATAATCTGCGGGGGAAAGCAGTCCCTCGATTTCCTTCTCGTCCGCGATCTTCAGGGAGAAAAGCCACCCCTTGCCGTAGGGGTCCTGGTTGATGAGGCCCGGGGAGGAAACCAGCTCCTCGTTGACTTCCGCCACCTCGCCCGAGACGGGGGCGTAGACGGACTCGGCGGCCTTCACCGATTCCACGGTGGCGGCCACATCTCCTTTCTTAAGCACCTTTCCCAGGTCGGGGAGCTCCACGTAGACCACGTCCCCGAGCTTCTTCTGGGCGTAGTCCGTGATCCCCACGCGGGCCGTATCGCCCTCCACTTTCACCCACTCGTGGCTTTTGGTGTAGCGAAGTTCCTGTGGAACCATCGGCCCTCCTTTGCCCGTGTTTCAGAATGGGACTTCCTCTTTGGTCGGCTCGTAGAATGTGACATAAGATTTGTGGAAAAGCAAGCGGAAGCTCCCCAGGGGGCCGTTCCTCTGCTTGGCGATGATGATCTCGGCCTCGGAGACCTCGCTCTTTTTGCCGTTACCGCCCTCGTAGTACTCGGGCCGATGGACGAACACCACGAGATCCGCGTCCTGTTCGATGGCTCCGGACTCCCGCAGGTCGGAGAGCTGGGGCCTTTTGTTCTCGCGCCGCTCCACGGCGCGGTTGAGCTGGGAGCAGGCCACCACCGGGATCTGGAGCTCCCGGGCCAGGGCCTTCAGGGACCGGGAGATGTAGGCGATCTCCTGCTCGCGCGTGTCCACCCGTATCCCGGCGTCGACGAGCTGTAGGTAATCGATGATCAGGAGATCGAGGCCGTACTCGAGCGCCATGAGCCTGGCTTTGGCCTTGAGCTCGAGCGCCGTGAGGGAGGGGCTGTCGTCGATGAGGATCACGGCGTCGTGGAACTTGCTCGCCGCCTCGGCCAGGGCGGCCCACTTCGGCGGCGGGAGGTAGCCGTTGCGGAGCCGGTGGAAGTCCACCTTGGCCTCGGCACAAAGCAACCTCTCCAGGAGCTGCTCCCGGGTCATCTCCAGCGAGAAGATGGCCACCTTCTTCTTCTGGCCCACGGCGATGTTGCGCAGAAGCGAGAGGGCAAACGAGGTCTTGCCCATCCCGGGCCTCCCGGCCACCACGATGAACTCCGCCGGCCGGAACCCGCCGGTATAGACATCGAACTCCGTGAAACCCGTGGAGATGGCGGCCACCGGGTGGCGCTTCGGGTCCAGGTGCAGCTTTTCCAGGGACTCCATGTGCTCGTAGAGGAAATCCTTGAGCATCACGTATTCCCGGGAGGTCTCCCTTTGGGCGATCTCGAAGATCACCCCCTCGGCCCGGTCCAGGGCCTCGTCCACGGGGATGTCCTCCCGGTAGCCGAGCTCCATGATCTTCCCCCCGCCATCGATCAGGGCGCGGCGGAGGGCCTTCGCCCTCACGATCTCCACATAGTGCTCCAGGGCCGCCACCGTGGGGACCCTGGAGACGAGCTCGGCGAGATAGGTGCGACCCCCGACCTTCTCCAGCTTCCCGTTCTCCTCCAAGTAGTTGGAGAGGGTGATGAGATCGGGGAGTTTCCCGTGCTCGTAGAGGGCCAGGATCGCCTTGTAGATCTCCTGGTGTTGGGGGTAGTAGAAGTGAAACGGCTTCAGGGAGGAGATCAGGGTGGGCAGGGTCTGGGCCGGCTCCAGGATGGCACAGCCCAGGACCACCTGTTCGGCCTCACGGTTCTTGGGAATGGGTCTTAATTCCTCGGCCCGCTCCTCCGCCATCTCCACGTCCATCATATCCCCCACCCCGCCGCCCTCACAAGGGGAAAAAGTTCCGTTCCAATACGGAAAGCTGTGGACAAGCTGTGGAAAGGCTGTGGATAACTCAGGCCACGGGACGCCCAAGACGTAGAATAAGCTGGGAAAGGAGATCGCATGCGCATGGTGGACCTCATAGAGAAGAAGCGCGATGGGGCTCCCCTCTCCGAGGAGGAGATCCGCTGGATGATCCGCGAGTTCGTGGAGGGAAGGATCCCCGATTACCAGATGTCGGCCTTCCTGATGGCCGTCTATTTTCGGGGGATGACCGAGGAGGAGATGGTGGCCTTCACCGCCGCCATGGCCGAAAGCGGGGAGATGGTGGACCTCTCCGAGATCCCAGGCACGAAGGTCGACAAACACTCCTCCGGCGGGGTGGGGGACACGGTAACCCTGATCCTGGTGCCCCTCATGGGCGCGGCGGGGTACGTGATGGCGAAGCTCTCGGGAAGGGCCCTGGGCCACACCGGGGGAACCATCGACAAGTTCGAGGCCATCCCCGGGGTCCGCACGGAACTCTCCCCCCGGGAGATCATCGAGCAGGCCAAGAGGATCGGCGTCGTCATCGCCGAACACACCCACGAGGTGGCCCCCGCCGATAGGCTCCTCTACGAGCTCCGGGACGTCACCGGCACCGTCCCCTCCCTCCCCCTCATCGTGGGCTCGATCCTCTCCAAGAAGATCGTCGGGGGAGCTGACCTAATCGTCCTCGATGTGAAATGCGGGGATGGGGCCTTCATGAGGAGCTTCCCCGAGGCCAAGGAGCTCGCCGAGGCCCTGGTCAAGGTGGGAAACAAGCTCGGGAAGCGGTTCTCCGTCCTGATCACCTCCATGGATCAGCCCCTGGGATACATGGCCGGGAACGCCCTGGAGGTGAAGCAGGCCATCGAAGTACTTCGGGGGAAGGGGCCGGGGGA
>JALVLL010000149.1 GCA_027027485.1 Candidatus Bipolaricaulota bacterium
TTCAAGGACCGCCTGATCCTGGAGGGCGATCCCCACAAGCTGATCGAGGGGATGATCCTCGCCGGCTACGCCACCGGGGCCCGGAAGGGCTTCGTCTATATCCGGGGAGAGTACGCCCTCTCCATCGAGAGGCTGAAGCTGGCACTGGAGCAGGCCCGGGAGTACGGGCTCCTGGGAGAGGGGATCCTGGGGACGGGGTTCTCCTTCGACATCGAGATCCGGGTGGGGGCGGGGTCGTACGTGTGCGGCGAGGAGACGGCCCTCATAGAGTCCCTGGAGGGCAAACGCGGCTGGCCCAGGATCAGGCCCCCCTATCCCGTCACCTACGGCCTCTTCGGGAAGCCCACCGCCGTTAACAACGTGGAAACGCTGGCGAACGTCCCCGAGATCGTGAAGCGCGGGGCCCGGTGGTTCCGGGGCTTCGGCACGCCGAGCTGTCCGGGTACCAAGGTATACATCCTCCTCGGCGCCGTGCGGTACCGAGGCCTGGTGGAGGTGGGGATGGGTACCCCGCTGCGCACCCTGATCTATGATCTCGGCGGGGGGTTACCCGAAGGTAAGAAGCTGAAGGGGGTTCTCGTGGGTGGGGCCGCCGGGGCCTTCGTCCCCCCGGAGATGCTGGATGTGAAGATGGATTTCGACTCCATGCGGGAGGCCGGTCTCGCCATGGGCTCCGGGGCCATAATGGTGATGGACCGTGATACCTGCGTCCTGGACATCCTCTCCTCGGTCCTCTCCTTCTTCCGGCACGAGTCCTGTGGCCAGTGCACCCCCTGCCGCGTGGGGACTGATCTCCTGGTGACCCTCCACGAGCGGGTGCGGCGGGGCGAGGCAGACGAGGGCACCCTCGAGCGTATGCTAGAGGTGGCGGAGACGATGCGACTTGCATCCCTCTGTCCTTTGGGGCAATCTGTGGCCTTGCCCCTCGGAACGGCTATCCGTTGGTTCCGGGAGGAATTCGAAAAACACATCGAGAACGGCCCCTGCCCTGTATGTGGGGCCTCTATGGAGGTAGTGCATTGAAGATCACCTTCGCCGGAGCGGCACAGACGGTAACCGGTTCCTGTTTCCACGTCGAGACGAAGACCACCCAGTTCCTGGTGGACTGCGGTATGTTCCAGGGGCTCCCGGAGCTCGAGGAGCGCAACCGGGCCCCCTTTCCCTTCGACCCCGTGGAGGTCCGGCGCCTGATCCTCACCCATGGGCACCTGGACCACCTGGGGTTGATCCCCCGACTCATGCGGGAGGGCTTCCGGGGCCGGATCGTGACCACCACTCCCACCCGGGACATCGCCCACATCATGCTCATGGACGCCGCCCGGATACAGGAGGAATCCGAGGAGGAGGAACCTCTCTACACCACCGAGGACGCCTTCCTGGCCCTGGACCGCATGAACCGGCTCCTGGAGTACGGCCAACACTACCGCATGGCCCCCGGGGTGGAAGTGACCCTGATGGACGCGGGCCACATCCTGGGGGCGGCCTTCGTGGTGGTGCGGACCGAGGGGAAGACGGTGATCTTCTCCGGGGACCTGGGAAACCGCGGTAAGCCCCTGGTGGAAGACCCGGCCTATCCCCCCAAGGCGGACGTCCTGATCCTGGAGTCCACCTACGGCGACCGCGTCCACAGGCCCATCTCGGAGTCCATCGAGGAGTTGCGGCGGGTGATCCTGAGGACCTTCGAGGCCGGGGGGAACGTGATCATCCCCTCCTTCGCCCTGGAACGCACCCAGGAGGTCCTCTATATCCTGTACCGTCTGTGGCGCGAGCGGAAGATCCCCAAGTGCGAGATATACCTGGACTCCCCCTTGGCCACCGCGGCCACCCGGATCTTCGAGAAGCACTCCCACCGGTTCCCCGAGCCCGCCCGGAGGATCTTCCGCAAGAAGCGTAACCCCTTCGCTTTCGAGCTCCTGAAGTACACCCTGACCCGGAGGGCCTCCAAGAGGATCCCCAGCGACCAGGGCGGCGCCATCATCATCGCCGGAAGCGGGATGTGCACCGGCGGGCGGATCCTCTATCACCTGAAGGTCAACCTCCCGCGGCCCGAATCCTCGGTGGTCTTCGTGGGGTACCAGGCCGAGGGGACCCTGGGAAGGGAGATCCTGGACGGGGCCGAGAGGGTGGAGATCATGGGGTCCATCGTTCCGGTGCGGGCCAACATCGTGCGCATAGAGGGGCTCTCAGCGCATGCCGACCAGAGGATCCTGGTGGACTGGGCCCTGCATGCCGACCCGAGCTTGATCGTGCTCGTACATGGCGAGGAGAGGGCCTTAGGGGCTCTGGCGGAGAAGTTCATCTCCCTGGGTTACTCGGTCCATATCCCCGCCTGGCACGAGACCATCGAAGTCTAAGTTGTGGCGGACTAACACATAATGGCCTTTTAGGGCTCAAACTACCCCCCACTCCATCGGACCCCCACCGAACCGCGAGCCAATCAGGAAGCCGCGATTCCAACCTCCGCAGCCCGCCTTATCGGCGTTCCACGTTGTAGTGCCCCTGCTGCCTCAGCACTAACTCGGGATCCCCACCGGTTTATAGAGCTAGGATGAACTTACGGATAAGACCCCGACGCTACCGATCTAGCATCCGAGGGGATCACCGTGTGCCGACCCATTTTTTCGCTTCCGGCCCTGTTAAAAAATGAGGGGTTCTCCTTTCAGGGAAACTTTGGGTTGGAGGTGAAAAAACATGAAAGGAGAACCCCGCATCAGTTTCAGGAAGCTCGGCCTCCTCCTCAAGTCCCGGGGGATTGTAACCAAAAACAGGGTCCCCCTGTGTGGGAGATAGCTTTAGGGCTCGTGCTTTACCAGTTGGGCTTGAGCTTTAGGAGGACGGCTTTGGTTTTGAGCCGGCTGGGGAAAGACGTAAGCCATGTAGCGGTGTGGTACTGGAACAGGAAGGCAGGTATGGGCCTCAAACCATACCATGGTCCCCTTCCCCCGGTGATCGTGGTGGACGAGACCCGGGTGAGGGTGAAGGGGAAGGATGCTTGGATCTATGTGGCCCTGGATCCGAGGACCTTGAGGATCATCTACCTGGAGCCCTTCTTCAGACGTGACGAGCACACCACGGACCTCTTCCTGGAGCATCTGGTGGAGGAGTACGGGAAGTGGCCCAGGGAGGTGATCACCGATGGGGGAAGCTGGTACCGGGTGGCCTTTTCCTTCTGGCAGATCGAGGGGAGGATAAGCTGGAAGGTGGTGCGAGGTGGGGAAAGATCGGTGATCGAGGGCTTCTTCGGGGAGTTCCTCAAACGAAGGGTCAAGGACTTCGACAGTTACTTCCCCCAGGGAGCTTGGAGAGCTTGAGAAGCTGGCTTTCCACCTTCGCCTGGTTCCATAACGCCCTCATGGAGGGCTATTTTTAACAAGGCCGTCTCCTTGGCTTGGCTTTTATGTTTCAGCGGGGTTGCTATTTAGGCGAGGGCCTCTCCCACTACCGCGCGGATCTCCCGGAGGACCTCCTGGTAATCGAGCCTTCCTTCCTCCACCGCGTCCATGTGTGCCTCGAGCTCGCGGGTGAACTCCTCCCCGGTCCAGCGCGGGAACCGGTCGGCGAGATAGGCGTAGACCTCCCGGCCGAGCTTGGTGGGGAAAAGGTATCCCTTCCTTTCCACCACATATCGGCGCTCGAGCAGGGTCTCCACGATCCGGGCATAGGTGGAGGGGCGCCCGAGGCCCCGCTCCCGCATGAGCGCCACGAGCTCCCCCTGCGTGAAGGGGGCCGCCGCGGGGATCTCCCGGAATTCCCTTGGGCGAAGCCGTGGCTTTCCGGGAAGCCCCACCACCCTAAGGGGCATCACCAGGTCGAAGCCGTGTTCCTCCACCGCCACGACGAAATCCCGTTCCTCGGAAAAGCCGTCCAGGGAAAAGCGCAGGGACACCTTCCTCACCC
>JALVLL010000150.1 GCA_027027485.1 Candidatus Bipolaricaulota bacterium
AGCGGGAGCTCATCCGCCGCACCCAAGAGGTCCTCCGTCCCCGGTTGGGGACCGCACCTGCCGAGGCGCTGGAGCATGTCACCGTAAACGTGGGGAAAATCCAGGGTGGCGAGAAGGTGAACATGGTCGCGGGCCGCTGCGAGGCCCATTTCGACCTCCGGGTGCCCATCGGGCTGGAAACCTCACAGGTGCTCGCCGAACTCCGCAGGGAACTCGAGGCGCTGGGAGCCGATGCGTACCGGGTGGAACTCTATTCGGAGCCGAACGAACCCAACTACACCGCCCCGGAGGACCCTTTTGTGGGGATCGTGCTGGACGCGATCCGGGCCGTAACGGGGGAGGAACCTTCCCCGGTTCTCCAGTGGGCATCCAGCGACGCCCGGTTCTTCAGATATCGGGGTATACCTACGGTCCAATATGGCCCCTGTGAGCTGGAGGGCATACACGGGTACAACGAGCGCGTGAAGGTAACCGACCTAGTACAAGCCGCCCGGGTGTACGCCCTGGTGGCGTCGAGGTCCCTTGGCGGGTTTTGGGCAGCGTAAATCCGGATCCCGTTTGACAAATCTTGACAGAAGCCGGTCGTGGCTCTATAGTAGAGGGCAATTTTCTTGCATAACAGGAAAGAAACATGTGGGAAGAGGTCCGGGTAAGGGGGCAAGGCGAACCGCGTTCCGTTCTGGGGGAGGACATTGTGTCCCGCTTGCCCGCCTTTGGGTTTTCCTCGTCCCTGCGGGGAAAGTCCCCAAAAGGCCATGCGCGAAAGAAGGGAACTCCCCCGACACCCAACCAACGCCCAACAAGCACCTGCAGTGGCTTGTTCACCCGGGGGTTCCTCACCTTCGTCGGGAAGGGGGGTGATAGGAGACGACAAACCGATCTCCATCATGAAAACGTGCTCCAAGGAGGTGTGTGATGAAGAGATTTCTCGTGGGTGTTGCAGCGTTGGTGGTGCTTCTTCCCGTCCTGGCGCAGGCATATGAGGTGATCGACGGGAAGATCTACGTGGTCTTCGGAGCGCGCCAGCCGGTTTTCACCCTCGATCCCAGCGTTCACTACGACTGGTCACATCGCCAGATATTCCAGTCCGTGTATGATGCCCTGCTTAAATCGTTGGTGATCCTCCCGAACTTGCCCCCTGGCTCGCCGAACGTTGGGAAGCCTCTCCCGACGCTATGACCTGGACCTTCTACCTCGTAAAGAACGCGAAGTTCCACAACGGCGATCCGGTCACGGCCGAGGCGGTGAAGTTTTCCTTCGAAAGGACGTTGAAGCTGAAGAAGGGGCCCGCCTGGATGCTGCTGAACGTGCTGGATCCCGAAGGAATCGAGGTGGTTGACGATTACACCATCAGGTTCCATCTCAAGAAGCCATACGCCCCCTTCGCCGCGGCGGTGCCGTGGTGGTACATCATGAACCCCAATCAGGTGATGGCCCACGAGGAGAACGGGGACTACGGCCAGGCATGGCTGCGGGACCACGAGGCGGGCTCGGGGCCCTTCAAAATCCGTGAGTGGAAGTCCGGCGAGTATTACTGGCTGGAGGCGGTGGACGACTACTGGAAGGGTTGGCCTCATCCCGACCATATCGGCGGCTACATCTTCAAGCTGATCCGAGAGGCCGCCACCCAAAAGCAGGCCCTGCTCACCGGGGAGATCGACATCGCCGAGGGCGTCACCCCCGAAGACTTCGACATCTTGGCCCAGACCCCTGGGATCTACGTGCCGGAGTACCGCGGCTGGACCACCTTCGGGATCAAAATGAATACCAAGAAGGGGTATACCGCCAACCCCATGATCCGGAAGGCGATATGCTATGCGTTTGACTACGATGCCCTCATCGATATCTACGGCGGGCACGCCATCCTGGAGACAAGCCCCTTCCCCACCGGCTTCAAGGGGTACGTTGACCTCTCGGAGTGGATGTACCGCCAGGATCTGGATAAGGCCAAGCAGTACATGGCCATGGCGGGCTATCCCGAGGGCGGCTTCGAGCTGGAGTACGTGTATGTGGCGGGCCTCGAGGAGGAGCGCCAGATCGGGCTGGTACTGCAGAGCTGCCTGGCCGAGATCGGGATAAAGGTCAAGCTTGTGCCCCTAATCTGGCCGGAGATGGTGGCCCGTGGCGCCAAGGCGGAGACGGCCCCTGATCTGGTGGCGGTCTTCGTTACCCCCGTCATGAACGATCCCGACGCCGTCGCGATCCAGTACCACCCGATGTCCGAGGGGGCCTATTACTACATGCATCACTACGAGAACCCCCGGGTCACGGCCCTGGTGGACAAAGCCCGGGTCACGGTGGACTGGGAAGAGAGGGCCAAGATGTACGACGAGATACAGCGGATCATCCTCTACGATGCCCCCGAGATCTTCGGGATGCTCTACAACCGGCGCTGGGCCCTCCGGGAGTACGTCCAGGGCTTCAAGTTCTGTCCCATGAGGATGACATCCGAAATCGACATGTATTACCTCTATATCGATAAGGAGAAGCTGCCTCCTAAGTGAGGCAACAGGGGAGGGGCCAGGGTGAATCTTGGCCCCTCCCTTTTTGAATAATGCTGAACTACATCCTGCGGCGGCTCCTCTTGTTGGTATTGACCCTGCTTGGGCTCTCGGTGCTCACCTTCTTCATCGCTCGGGTAGCTCCCACCGATCCGGCGCGACTCGCCGCGGGACCCTACGCCACCGAGGAGATGGTGGAACAGCTCCGGAAGGAGTTCGGCCTGGACAAACCCCTGGTGACCCAATACCTCCTCTACCTCCGGGGGATCCTCCGGGGCGACCTGGGCCGTTCGCTGCGCACCCGTCACCCAGTGACGGAGGATCTGGGGAGGTTTTTCCCCGCCACGCTGGAGCTCGTCCTCTTTTCGCTCGGGTTCGCGGTGGTATTGGGGATATTCTTGGGGACCCTGTCCGCGGTGTACCATGACCGGTGGATAGACCAGTTCGTGCGGTTGCTTTCAATCTCCGGGTTGGGGCTACCTCCCTTCTGGTTGGCGCTGATGTTGCAGTTCCTTTTCGCCACTATATTCCGGCTGTTCCCCGTCAGTGGCCGCCTGAGCTTCGGGGTTACCCCGCCCACTCCGATAACCCATCTTTACCTTGTGGACAGCCTTATCACGGGCAACTGGAGGGCATTCGTGGATTCCCTCTCCCACATCATACTCCCCGCCATCTCCCTTTCCTTCCCCGCCCTCGCATCCATCATCCGCATAAACCGCGCCGATGTCTTGGATGTGCTCAACAAGGAGTTCATCACCTCGGCTCGGGCCAAGGGGCTCCCGGAACGGGTGGTGATCTGGAAACACATGCTCAGGAACGCCCTCATCCCCACCACCACCATGATCGGGTTGCGGTTCGGATGGATGTTGGGGGGTACGGTTTTGGTGGAGACCGTTTTCAACTGGCCGGGCATCGGGCTTTACGGGGTGCAGTCGGCAATCTACTCGGACTTCGCCCCCATTATGGGGGTGACGTTGCTCATCGGGTTCAGTTTCTGTCTCGTGAACTTGCTGGTGGACCTCCTGTACGGGGTCTTGGATCCGCGGATAAGATATGTTTAGCTTCCTGCGAAGCAATCGGGAATCCAGACGCGTGCTGCGGGTTCTCTTTAGGAATCCCCTTTCCCTTGTGGGCATCGCTTTCGTATGCGTTTTCTTCCTCATCGCCGCCATCGCCCCCTATATCGTCCCCTATCCCCAGGACATTTCGGGAGGTATAAGGACTAAGGAGAAGCTCAGACCCCCAAGCTGGAAACACTTCTTCGGAACCGACGAGATGGGGAGGGACATCTTCAGTCGTGTCCTCTACGGCACCCGGATCTCCCTGATGATCGGGAGCCTGATCATCGTAGTGGCGGCGGGGATCGGGGTTCCCC
>JALVLL010000151.1 GCA_027027485.1 Candidatus Bipolaricaulota bacterium
TGGCGCGGGTCTACGCCGCCTATCAGGAGCTCCTTGAACGCGAGGGGTACGTGGATTTCGGTGACCTCATCCTGAAGACGGTGCGGCTCTTCGAGGAAAACCCCTCCCTCCTCCACGAGTACCACCGCCGCTTCCCCTATGTCCTGGCCGATGAGTTCCAGGACACGAGCCCCGCGGAGTTCCGCCTGGTGGAGCTTTTGGGGGGACACCGCAACATCACGGTGGTGGGGGACGACGACCAGGCCATCTACGGGTTCCGCGGCGTGCGCTGGGACAACCTGAGGAATTTCCTTAAGTGTTTCCCCGAGTCCAGGGTGGTGGTCCTGGAGGACAACTACCGCTCCACGGAGGAGATCCTGAGGAGGGCCCTGCGGGTGATCCGCAATAACCGGTTCCGCCTCGAGGCCCTCTCGGAGCGGGGCGAGATCCCCCACCGGATCACAAAAAAGCTCCGTGCCTCGGGCCCCATCCCCCACGGCCCGGACCCGGTACACCTGCACTTCCCCAACGTGGTGGACGAGGCGGAGTTCCTGGCACGGAAGGTCGAGGAGCTCCACCGGGAGGAGGGGATCCCCTACGGGGAGTTCGCGGTCCTCTACCGGAACCGGTATCGCCCGGATCCTTATTTGAGGGCCCTCTCGGAGCGGGGGATACCATGGCTCCTGGCCGGGAGGCACGGGGCGGGGCTCTTCGACCAGGAGGAGACAAAGGTCCTCATGTCATTCCTGAGGTGCCTCGCCGATCCCCGCGACGACCAGGCCCTTTTCCACCTCCTGGGATCGGAGCTTTACCGGATGCCCCCGGAGGACATCTCGCTTCTTTTGGGGCTTTCCCATCGCTGGAGTCGGCCGCTCAGGGAGGTCCTCCGGGAGGCGGCCCAGGGGAAGGTCCCCCTTTCCCCCGCGGGGGCGGAGGTGGCGAGGGAGGCCGTGGAGCACCTCGAGGCCTGCGGGAAGCTGGCCCGCGGCAACCCCACCGGCCGGGTCCTCTACGCCTACCTCACCGAGCACACCGGATACCTCGAGCGCCTCACCCGTTCCCGGGATATCCGCGACGCCAGGAAACTCGAGCACATCGCCGAGTTCTTCGAGAGGGTGGTCCGGAGGTTCGAGGCCATCTCCCGCCACGACCGGGTCCCCTGGTTCGTGCGCTACGTGGAGGAGCTCCGGGAGCTGGGGTACAACCCCCTGGTGGGGGAGGCGGAGCCCGGGGCCGAGGCGGTACAGGTCCTCACCTTCCACCAGGCCAAGGGGCTCGAGTTCCGGGTGGTTTTCCTCACCGGCCTCATCGAGGACTTCTTCCCGGGCAGGCTCCGCAGGTCCCCCTTTTCCCTCCCCGAGGCCCTGGTCCGGGACGAGGTCCCCCCGGAGATCTCCCACCTGGAGGAGCAGCGGCGGCTCTTCTACGTGGGGATGACCCGGGCCAAGGAGCACCTATTCCTCCTTTCCTCCGACGATTACCGGCTTCCCGGGGAGGAGCCCCGCAAGCGCCCGGCCAAGGTCTCCAGGTTCGTGGTGGAGGCGCTGGGTGAGGAGGGGCTGGCCCGCGAGTCCACCTCCTTCCCCGCATCGGTACGCATCCGGAGCTCCGGCAAGGAGCCCGAGAGGGCGGAGCCCGAACTCGATGAGGGCCGCCCCCTGGTCCTCTCCTACCGCCAGATCGACGACTACCTTACCTGCCCCCTGAAGTACCGCTACATCCACGTGCTGCACGTGCCGATCATCCAACACCCCGCGGTGGTGCTGGGGCACGCGGTGCACCGGGCGATCCAGGCATACCACCTGGCGAAGCTCCAGGGCAGGCGCCTCTCCCTGGAGGAGGTATTGCTCGTCTTCAGGAACTCATGGCAGACGGAAGGGTTCCTTTCGGCACGACACGAAAAGGAGATGCTCCGCCACGGGGAGCGTTGCCTGGAGGAGTTCTACCGCTTCGAGGAGGAAAGCGCCGAGGTGCCTTCCATGGTGGAGCAGTTCTTCGCCTTCCGGGAGGGAAACGTTCGGGTTATCGGCTATTGGGACCGGGTGGACCGCGGGAAGGACGGCGCCGTGATCATCGACTACAAGACCTCCTTGACGGAAAGGGAGAACGCCCCGCGGAAGGCCAGGGAGTCGCTCCAGCTGGGGATATATGCCCTGGCCTACGAGCGCCTGATCGGGGAGAGGCCCAAGTGGGTGGAGCTCCGGTTCCTGACCCCCGAGGTGGTGGTGGGGAGGGCGCGGCCCACGGATAAGATGTTGGAGCGGGCCCTGAAGGCCATCGGCGAGGCCGAGATGGGGATCCGGGCCGGGGCCTTCGAGCCCAAGCCGAGCATCCACGCCTGCTCCCCCTGCGCTTACCGCGACATCTGTCCCCATGCCAAGCCCCTCTGAGGGGAAAACCCCCCGGGAAACCCATATAATCCGTGGAGGCTCGGGGCGTAGCGCAGCCTGGCAGCGCACCTGCTTTGGGAGCAGGGGGTCCCCGGTTCAAATCCGGGCGCCCCGACCACTTCCAGATCATCCGCTCGCTTTTTCGGCCGAAGGCTTCCCATATAATGTCTCTGGAGTTCTTATCGCAAAGGGGGCGAATGGATGATGGCGCGAAAGATGGTCTGGGCCGCCTTGTCGGTGCTTGTGGCCTCGGTTTGGGGGTACCCTTTGAGCCTCTGCGATTACCGTGTCCCCGAGACGAGCCTTTTGGATATGGACCTTTCCCTTACCTACCACTATCGCGATGATCCTTCCCAGCCCGGGGTGGAGATCAACCTGGGGAAGGCCACCTTCACCTATACACAGCTCTACAACGCCCCATCCCAGGGGTTCTCCATCGACGCGAAGGCGGTGCTGGGGGCTAGGGGTTTCGAACTCGTGGATGCACTCCTTGAGTCCTCGGCGACCTACCGGTTCTATTTCGCCACAGAGGAGCCGTTCTTCTTCTTCGGCGGGGCCGAGGGGAGTTGGAGGCCCACTTACGTTAACCCTTGGTTCCAAGTGACCTTGGGGCTCGGCTACGGCCGCTTCAACGACGTCACCCCCTTGGCCAAGGCCATGCTCATAAGCGAGGACCTCCTGCGGATAGGGGCCATCCCCGCCTCCCTCTCCGAGGATGCCCTTTTGGCCGTGGCCCAGGAGATCGGCCGCCGGGCCGAGTACGAGAGGCTCGAGGACCTCGTGGCCAAGGTGGAGGAGATCATCGAGACCGATACCGGCGTGGACCTCGACGCCCGGGCGGTCCTCCGTATCGAGGAGAGGATCACGGAGACGGGACGCGAGAGGTACTGCGGCGGGGCGATACAGGCCGGTTTGGGCTATGAGCTCCTGAACCCCAGGGGCGGGGATCGCGAGGTGGTATTGAGCGCTTCGGCCAATTGGGCCCTAGCCCCCGAGCCCCGCTCCCAGCTCCTCCTCAGGGGCGACCTCTCGGCGCCGATGCCATGGGCCAACGCCTACACGGCTAGGTTGGGGTTCACCTACGATTACGAGCTCAACGGCCGCACTTCCTTCAGAGCCGACTATTCCCTGGAGTGGGTCAAGGAGGCCGAGGTGGAGCGGTCGTACGACAGCCACGACGCCGTCTTCCAGCTCAACCTGAACCTGGGGGGATGGAAGATCGCCTTCACCCTGAGCTTCTCCAAGGGCCCCGGCGATGTGGCCTGGACCCAGGAGTTCGTAATCTCGGCGGCCATAGACCTCCGCTAGAGCCGGTATAGCTCCCTTAGGAAGGCGGCCATGGTCCCATCCGCGAGGGCCTCGGCCGCCTCCTCTTTCGGGAAGAACCTCGCCTCGGCGATCTCGTCGGGATCGGGATCCGGATCCCCGGAAAGCTCCGCCTCGAAGAAGAAGATGAGCCAATGGAGCCCGGTGTGCTCCCCCACCTTGCTCCTCACAC
>JALVLL010000152.1 GCA_027027485.1 Candidatus Bipolaricaulota bacterium
GGGGAGGTGGGGGGTTTTAGTTTCGATCTTTTCCGGAATTTCAAAGGAGGTTTCGAAATGATTAAGCTCGCGGTTTTCGTGGACGTCCAAAACGTCCAGGAGACCTTCGAGAGGCAGGGGTATGGCGTCAGGTACGACGCCCTCAAGGACTATATCCTGGACCATTTCAAGCTCTCCAAGGACGAGGTGAAGTTCATCGCCTTCGTGCCATATAAACGCGATGAGGACCGCCGCATCCGCCTCATCGATGCTTTGGCCTTCATGGGGTTCCGGGTCATCTCTAAGGTGATCCGGGAGCACCCCGATGGCGGCCTCAAGGCCAACATGGACGTGGAGCTCACCCTGGAGGCGGTGCTCCTCTCGGACTACATCTCCCACGCGGTGCTCGTCACCGGGGACTCCGATTTCGTCCCCCTGGTATCCTACCTCTCCCGGAGGGGGATCCGGGTGACCCTGATCGGCCCCGGCAGGGCTTCCACCTCGGTGGAACTCATCCGGATGGCCGATGACTACATAAACATGGAGGATATCCCCAACGTCCTCCACCCCAGGGCCGGCCGCGAGGTCGACTACACCCAGGTTCCCCATGTGGAGAGCGTCCCCGAGGCTGAACCCCCCTTGGAGGAGCACGACGGCGGGGACGACCTCGGGATTTCCTTCTGAGGAAGGGAGGTGCCGTGGCTCTTACCCTGGAGGATGTGCTCAAGGGGGCCATGCTCCTCGAGCGCCGCGGCAAGGCCTTTTACGAGAAGGCCGCCCGGGACGCGGAGCGGGAGTCGGTGCGGGATCTATTCCAGTTCCTGGCCGAGGAGGAGGAACGGCACCTCAGGGCCCTGACCCGGGCTTTCTCCCAGCTCAGGGAGTCGGGCTCCATCCAGGCACATTCCCCCGGCGATCCCGGGAAGATCGCCGGGTCCATCCTCACCGAGAGGATCAAGGAGGAGATCTCCGCGGCCTCATACGATTCCGCCGCCATCTACGCCGCCATGGGGTTCGAGGAGAGGGCCATGGCTTACTACGCCCGGGAGGCCGAGAGGGCCCAGGACGAGGAAGTGAGGCGGTTCCTCCTCTGGCTTTCCGACTGGGAGAGGAAGCACCTCGAGCTCCTCATGGGGATCGACGAGGAGCTGCGGCGCAAGGCCTGGGAGGACCAGAGCTTCTGGCCCTTCTAGAAGGGCACGCCGCCTTATCCGCCGATCCATTTCCCCAAAGGAACCCAGTTGGTCCCTGACGGGTTGCCGGGCGGGGCGTTTGTGCTTAAGTTTTGCGCAGCATAGTTGGGTGGAGGTGGAGGTATGGAACACGAACTCCTAGTGGAATGCCGAAAACGTATGGACAAGACCATCGCCGCCCTGGAGGCGGATCTCGCCAAGGTCCAGACGGGGAGGGCAAACCCCGCCCTGCTCGAGGACATCAAGGTGGACTACTACGGCACCCCCACGCCCCTGAAACACATCGCCCACATCACCGCCCCCGATCCGGACCTCCTGGTGGTGCGGCCCTACGACCGCTCCCAGATCGGGGCCATGGAGAAGGCCATCGCCGCGGCGGACCTGGGCCTCAACCCCCAGTCCGATGGCAACGTGATCCGCATCAAGGTCCCCCGGCTCTCCGAGGAGCGACGGGAGGAGCTGGTGAAGTTGGTGAGGAGACGGGGCGAGGAGGCCAAGGTGGCCCTGCGCAACATCCGCCGCGAGTACAAGGAGACCCTCGACGACATGAAGGACGAGGGGGCCCTGCCCGAGGACGACCACCGCCGCCTCCGGGAACAGCTCGACAAGATCACCCAGGAATACACCCAGAAGGTGGACGAGATCGTGGAGGCCAAGGCCCAACAGATGCGCACCCTGTGAGGAAAGATGTCCCCTTGGCTCATCGGTCTCCCCGAGGCCGCGCTGGCCACCGCCGTCCTCTCCTTGGGGTTGGGGTTCGCTTTGGGAGCGGATTGGGGGCTCGGGGTCCTCTGGGGATCGGCCGTTGTCTCCTCGGGGAGGCTGTTAGGTTGGCTTTATTTCCCCGTGCTCTCGGGATCCCGGAAGCCGGGCGTGCTCGCCGGGCTCATGGCGGGGGCCAGGCTCGCCCTTTACGCCGCGGCGGCCGCCGCCGGGATCTCCCTGGGGCTCTCCCCCCTGGGGATCTCCCTGGGATTGCTTGTCCCGGGGCTCGTCCTTAAAATGCGGCTGTTCCTTTCCCCGATAGGGAGAAATGCTTGAGCGCTTAGGGCAAAAGCTGATCCTGAAGGTCGGACAACTGGGCCCCGTACCGGTGGCCTTCGACCTCGTCACCGTCATCATGTGCCTCATCGTCTCGGCGATTCTCGTACTCCTTGCCCTCTGGTTCAGACGCGCCATCCCCGCGGATCCCGAAGCGCCGCTCAACCGGAGGGCCGCCTTCCTGGTGGGGGCCCTGGACTTCTTCCGGGAACAGCTCCTGGGGGGCTTCCCCCGCGAGCTCGCCCAAAGGCTCTTCCCCCTGATCACTACCCTGTTCCTCTACGTGCTTTTATCCAATTGGATCTCGGTGATCCCGGGGGCCCAGTCACCCACCCAGAACGAGCAGGTCACCCTGGGTTTCGCCTTCATGGTCTACTTCCTCTCGCACTACTACGCCATCAGGACCAAAGGGGCCCGCTCGCATTTCCGCGGTTACCTCGAGCCCTATCCCTTCCTCCTCCCCATGAACGTCATCGGGGACTTCGGCCGGACCCTCTCCCACGGGTTCCGTCTCTTCGGGAACATATTCGGGGGCGCTATACTGACCGCGATTTTCCTGAACCTCGTGGCGAGAATAATCACCGCCGTCCCCGTAGCGATCCCGTTCGGGCTCGTCTTCGGGGTCGGACTCGGGACCTTCCTGAACGCGTGGTTCGGGGTGTTCATCGGGGCCGTTCAGGCGCTGGTTTTCGCCCTTCTGGCCTCGGTTTACATAAGATTGACCACAGCCTAGGAAAGGGGGTAAAGATGAACATCTCCGGCGAACACCTGGTCGATGCCGTCAAGTATCTCGCGGCGGGGATCGCCATGGGGCTTGGGGCCATCGGACCAGCCATCGGGGAGGGGATCGCGGCGGCCCACGCCCTGGACGGCATGGCCCGCCAGCCCGAGATGGAGCCCGCGCTCCTTAGGACCATGATCATCGGCCAGGCCATCACCGAGTCCACCGGTATCTATTCCCTGATCGTGGCCATCATCCTGCTTTTCGTGGTGTGAGGGGGTAAGGGTTGGAGACCGGCTGGGGCACCATCATCAAGAACTTCAATTGGACCCTCGTCCTCAACATCATAAACTTCGCCCTCCTGGTTTGGCTCCTGAAGCGGATCCTCTATAAGAGGGCCTTGGATTGGATCGAACGCCGCCGGGCCCTGGAGGAGGAGAGGCTCAGGCGCGCCAAGGAGGCGGAGGAGGAGGCCGAGGCGTTGCTCAGGCGCCGCCGGGAGGAGCTCTCCGAGGCCAACCGCATGGCCCGGGAGATCCTGGCCCGGGCCGAGGCCGAGGCCCAGAGGATCCTGAAGGAGTCCCGCGAGGAGGCCCGCCGCCAGGCCAAGGCCATCCTGGAGGAGGCCCGGGCCGCGGTGGAGAGGGAAAGGGAGGAGATCATCGCCGAGCTCAGGCGCCAGTACGCGGACCTCGTGGTCCTCGCGGCCTCCCGGATCCTCGCCCGCGAGGTCCGCCGGGAGGACCACGAGGCCCTCATCGCCGAGCTCGCGGGGAGGATCGAGGCGAGGCTCAAGGGATGAAGGATCTCGAGCTGGCGGAACGCTATGCCGAGGCCCTCCACGATGTGGCCCGGGAAGCGGGGGCCCTGGACCGGGTGGGGCGGGACCTCGCCGCGGTGGCCGAGCTCTGGCGCGGGATA
>JALVLL010000153.1 GCA_027027485.1 Candidatus Bipolaricaulota bacterium
ATCCGGGACGAGTTCCGCAACCGTGGTTTCATGCTCCTTGAGTTCTATCCCGCGGTGGAGCTCCTCACCTCCCCCGAGGGTCGCGTCAACGGCGCGGTCCTCTGGAACATGGAGACCGGGGAGTACGTGGTGGTGCGGGCCAAGGCCGTGATCCTGGCCACCGGCGGCTTCGGGAGGCTCCACATCCGGGGCTTCCCCACCACCAACCACTACGGGGCCACCGCCGACGGGTTGGTCTTGGCGTACCGGGTCGGGGCGGTGCTGCGGGATCTCGACACGGTCCAGTACCACCCCACCGGCGCCGCCTATCCCCAGCAGATCGTGGGCCTCCTCATCACGGAAAAAGTCCGGGGCCTGGGGGCCCAGGTCGTGAACCGGGACGGGGAAGCGTTCGTCTATCCCCTGGAGCCCCGGGATGTGGAGGCGGCGGCCATCATCCGCGAGTGCTACGAGCGTGAGAAGGGAGTAGTTACCCCCACGGGGATGCGGGGGGTGTGGCTCGATTCCCCCATGATCGAGGAGATCCACGGGAAGGGCACCATCGAGCGGAGGCTCCCGGCCATGTTCCGCATGTACAAGCGCTTCGGGATCGACATGCGCAAGGACCCCATCCTGGTCTTCCCCACCCTCCACTACCAGAACGGGGGCGTGGAGACCGACCCCTGGGGCCGGACAAACGTGGAAGGGCTTTTTGTGGCCGGGGAGGTCTCGGGTGGGGTCCACGGGAAGAACCGCTTGATGGGGAACTCCACCTTGGACTGTTTGGTCTTCGGGCGGCGGGCGGGGATCGCCGCCGCGCGGTTCGTGCGCGAGCGTCCCGACCCCGGTCCGGTGACTTTGGGGCATCTGGAGAGGTTCGTGGAGGAGCTCAGGGCCGCGGGGGTTCCTGAGGGGCGCCGCTCCCCCATGCTCCTTCCCGACTACCGGGGGAAGCGCGTTTTGGCTAGGATGATCGATCTCCTATGAGCGCCGAGAAGATGAGCGAAAAGGACGTAGCCCAGAAGGAAACAGGGCCCTCGCGGCAGGAAGGGGCCAAGCGTTGGAAGGTCCCCAAGGGGTATCTCTACCTCTTGGAGGACGTGTGTAAGGGCTGTGGCTTCTGCTACACCTTCTGCCCCAAGGGGGTTCTAGCCCAGGCGGAACACTTCAACGCCAAGGGGTACCATCCCCCCGAGGTGGTGGACGCCGAGGCCTGTGTCATGTGCCGGTTCTGCGAGGCGGTGTGTCCCGAGTTCGCCATCTGGCTCGAGGAAGAGGGGGAACGCCATGACCAATAAAACCACCGCGCGGGACGCATTGGGGCCAGCTGACAAGAGGATCCTCGCCGGGATCCACTTCATGAACGGGGATGAGGCCATCGCCGAGGGCGCCATCGCCGCGGGTTGCAAGTTCTTCGCCGCCTATCCCATCACTCCCCAATCGGAGATCGCCGAGCGCATGGCCCGGCGCCTCCCCCAGGTAGGGGGGGTTTTCATCCAGATGGAGGACGAGCTCGGGGCCATGGCGGCGGTGATCGGGGCCGCATGGGGAGGGGTCAAGGCCATGACCGCCACCTCCGGCCCGGGTTTCTCCCTGATGATGGAGAACATCGGCCTCGCGGTGATGACTGAAACCCCATGCGTGGTGGTGAACGTACAGCGGGGCGCGCCCTCCACGGGACTGCCCACCCTGGTGGGCCAAGGGGACATGATGCAGGCCCGGTGGGGTTCCCACGGCCACTACGAGATAATCGCCCTCTCCCCGTGGTCCCCCCAAGAGGCCTTCGATCTCACCGTCAAGGCCTTCGCCCTCTCCGAACGCTTCCGGGTCCCTGTCCTCATCATGACCGATGAGGTGGTGGGGCACATGTACGAGCGGGTGGAGATCCCGGAGGAGGTGCCGGTGGCCCAGCGGCGGAAGCCGAAGGTCCCCCCCGAAGAGTTCCTCCCCTATAAGCCCGAGGAGGACCTCGTCCCTCCCATGGCCTGCGCCGGGGAGGGGTACCGCGTCCACGTCACCGGCTTGACCCACGACGAGCGTGGCTACCCCGCCATGGACCCCGATACCCACGACAAGTTGGTCCGGCGCCTGTGCGAGAAGATCCTCCGCTACCGAAGCGAGTTCACCTGGTACGAGGAGATCATGCTGGAGGACGCCGAGGTGGCGGTGGTCTCCTATGGGATCTCGTCCCGGATCGCCCTGGGCGGGGTGGAGCTCGCCCGGGAGAAGGGGATAAAGGCGGGGCTCCTCAGGCTCATCACCGTCTGGCCCTTCCCCGACGAGGCCGTGCGGCGGGTGGCCGAGCGGGTAAAGGGGCTCGTGGTGGTGGAGATAAACCTGGGGCAGATCGCCCGGGAGGTGGAGAGGGCGAGCCGGGGGATCGTCCCCATCCAAGGGGTCTTCCACGCGGGAGGCCGGATCCACACCCCCGAGGAGGTCCTCGCCGGGATCGAGGAGGTGCTCAAATGCCGGCAGTGAAACCGAAGTCCAAGCCGAGGCCGGAGGTGTTGCCGGGTGTCAGACATCCCATGGAGAAGTACCTCCGTACCGACCGCCTCCCCCACATCTGGTGCTCGGGTTGTGGGTTGGGGATAGCTCTCTCGAGCTTCCTCTACGCCATAGAGGAGCTCGGGATAGACCCGAACAAGGTCGCGGTGGTATCGGGGATCGGGTGTTCGGGCAGGTTCGCGGGGTACGTGAAGATGGACTCCTACCACACCACCCACGGCCGGGCGATTCCGTTCGCTGTAGGACTCAAGCTCGCCAATCCCGATCTCAACGTGGTGGTCTTCTCCGGTGACGGTGACCTCTTCGCCATCGGCGGGAACCACTTCATCCATGCCGCCCGACGCAACGCCGATATCACCGTGCTTTGCGTGAACAACTTCAACTACGGGATGACCGGGGGACAGCTCGGTCCCACGACCCCGCCCGAGGCCCGCACCACCACCTCCCCCTATGGGAACTTCGAACACCCCTTCAACCTCGTGTACCTCGCGGCCTCGGCCGGTGCCACCTATGTCGCCCGCTGGACCACCCTCCATGCCCGGAGGCTGAAGGAGTCCATCAAGGAGGCCCTACAGCATCCGGGCTTCAACTTCATCGAGATCATCTCCCCCTGTCCCACCAACTTCGGCCGCAGGAACCGCCTGAGGGATGCCCTGGACGAGATGCGCTACTACGCCGATAAGGCGGTGATCCAGCACGGCGTCGACCCCGCGGGGGCCGAGGTGGTTCCGGGGAAAGAGTTCATCGTGGGGAAGTTCGTGGACGTGAGGAAGCCGACCTATCTCGAGCTCTACCGGAAGAAGACCGAGGAGCTCGCGGCGAGGTTCGGATGATATCGGAAGGGCTTGTGGAGAGGTTAGTTGAGGCGCTGCGGCGGGCGGCCACGGTGCTTCCGGGGGACGTGGTGGCGGCCCTGGAGCGGGCCCGGGACAGGGAGGAGGGCCCCGCCCGGGTGCAGCTTGAGGCGATCCTGGAGAATGTGGCGCTCGCCCGGGAAAAGGGCGTCCCTATCTGCCAGGATACCGGAACCCAGACCTTCTTCGTGCGGGTTGGGACACGGTTCCCGCATCTGGAGGAGCTCCGGGCTGCGATCCCCGAGGCGGTACGGAGGGCCACCCGGGAGGTCCCCCTTCGGCCGAACACGGTGGATCCCTTCACGCGGAAGAACCCCGGCGATAACACCGGCCGGTTCATCCCCTACGTGACCTGGGAGCTTGTGGAGGGGGATTCCGCCGAGGTCCACCTCCTCCCCAAGGGCGGGGGCTCGGAGAACTGCTGCAAGCTGGTGATGCTCACCCCGGCCAAGGGGATCCGCGGGGCCGTGGAAGCCGTGGTGGAGCACATCGCCAACTGCCGCGGCCTCCCTTG
>JALVLL010000154.1 GCA_027027485.1 Candidatus Bipolaricaulota bacterium
ATCCAGGGAAGGCCGTGTTCCGATGGCGTAAGGAGGGAAAGGCGCGGGCCGGGCGCGTGGGGTTCTCCCTCGCTGGGGAAGGGGAGGAGCGCCGCTTCGCCGCCGGGGTCATCTTCGTTCCCCCTGAGCCGCCCACGGTCCGTGAAGCTGAGCGGGCGGGCCAGCGGGTCTTCACGATCGAAGGAGAGGATGAGGCGCTCGCCATCGCGCCGGGCTTCGGCCCCTCGGTTATCTCGTGGGCCCGCGATGGGCGGGAGTACCTGCGCTCGGCGTTCCCCGTGGCGAAAAGCTTCTCTTGGCTTAAGCCCTGGTTCGGCGGGATATACCCCTTCCTTTACCCGGCAGAGCTCGACGAATGGAACTGGCCGGGGAAGCTCCACGAGGGGGAGTTCGAGGCCGCGCCTTGGGAAGGATCCATCGGCGGGATCTCCCTGAGGGGGATCTCCCTTAGGACGTGCCTCAAGCAGGAGAAGCTCGAGGGGCTCGAGGTCGAGGTGACCTACGGGGCGGCGGGAGGCGGGCTCCTCTTGACCTCCCTTAGGGTCTATAACCCCTCTCCGAAGGCCTTCTCGGTGGGGGCCGGGTTCATGGGCTTCCTGGAATTAGGGGACGCGACGGTGGAGACCCCGGAGCTCCGGAGGGTCAGGTCGCGGTACCAGGCCTGGTGGGAAAGCGAGGGGCCGGCACTGGTGCGGGGAAGCGACGGCCGCGGCGTCCTCCTCGTCACCCCTCAGGGGGTCCCCGTCACCCCCTGGGACTCCGGCGAGGACGGGGCCCATCACGCCTTCGGTCGTGAGTTCTCCCTCGGTCCCGGCGGGGGCGAGGTCATCTGGGGTTGGTGGGTCCTCCTTTCCCCGGGCGACGATCCCCGCCCCTGGCACGAACTGCGTCATCTCAAGCCTGGGGCATAGGGATCTCTTCCGGCGGGTGTGCTTCATGCAGGAGATCCTCGTAGGCGCTCATATAAGTCGCGTACGACCAGGGGAAGAGGAGGAGGTAGTAAAGCGCCCCATAGAGCGCCGCGGCGGTAGCGGGATTTGAGAAAGCCCTCGAAATGGCCTCGAGCAATCCCTCCAGGATCTGGAACAGAAGGATCACGAGGAATATCGGGAAACGCCTTCCCTCGGTGATGTGCCAGCTTTCGCTCAGGGCATAAGTGGGGCCGAGGCCCTGGTCCACTAAGGCGATGCCCCCGAAGAAGAACGAAGTCATCATGTAGAAGAGCCCCAGTGCGCTCAGGATCGCCCCGATCACGGTGCCCGCCGTGCTCGAGAGGCCGATCCCGAAGATGAAGATGACGGGGAGCCCCGGGATAAGGCCGACGAGGACAGCCAAGGCGTAGAGCACGGTGACGCCGATCACGCGAAGCGGCATCCTGAAGGGGTACAGGATATCGAGAAAGCTGGGCCTTTCGTCCCTTACGAGCTTCAGGACGTAAAAGGAGTAGCCGAGGTAGAGCATCGCCCCTACGGTGAAGTTGAGGATAACGAGCGCCGCGATGAGCCAGCCCGGGATCTCCTTTATGGAATCCCAATTCATCCCCACCGGATTGTCGAAGACGAAGGGCGCGATGTAGGCGGTCCCGCCTCCCAGGGCCATGAGGGCGATGTAGAGCAAAAGGAGCACCACCGCGCCGGCGACGAGTTTCCCCCAGTGGGAGAGGTAAAGCCCGAACCCCCGCGCGATCCAACTACCGGCGCCCATCTACACCACCCACAAAAAGCAGGATATGGAGCCAGTCCACATATGTCAAAGAACTGCATCTCTAGGGTATATTTGTGCGCCATGGGGAAGGAGGGTTTGCGGGGAGCGTGGTTGGCGGCGGTCCTCCATGGCTTAAACGACGGTTACGGTAACTTCCTCTCCACTCTAATGCCTCTCGTCAAGGAGAGCTTTGGACTTTCCCTGGGGATGGTCGGGCTTTTGGGGTCTGTGCGCATGGTGGCGGCATCTTTCGGCCAACCCATTGCCGGGAACGTGGCCGACCGCTTCGGCTACAGGGCATTCTTCATCTTCGGCCCCGCCCTTACGTGTGCGGTGATGTCCTTCCTCTTCAGGTTCCCGGGCTTCTGGGCGTTAGGGGCGGCCCTGTTTTTGGCGGGACTCGGGACCGCGGCCTTCCACCCCGCGGGGGCGGCCCTGGCCGGATCCGGCGGCGGATCCCGGGGTACGGCCATGTCCATCTTCATCGCCGGGGGTACTGTGGGGGCCGCATTGGGGCCGCTTTTCGTAGGTTGGTTCGTTGAAAGGTACGGGGTCGGGCATCTCGAGTGGCTTTTCATCCCCGCGGTCGCGGTCCTCGCCATCTCCTTCTCCCTCACGCGGCCCACCGCTTCCAAGCCCCCTGAGGCCCGGCTTTTCTCCCTTCCCCGGGAGAAGCTTTGGGTCCTTGGGCTACTCTGGGGGATCGCCATGATGAGGGCCCTGGTGGGGATCTCTTACCGCACCTTCCTGACCGTGCTTTTGCGGGAAAGGGGGTTGTCGGTTGCCATGGGGGGCGCCGCTTTGGCCCTGTTTTCTTTGTCGGGAGCCCTGGGAGGGATTGCAGGAGGAAGGCTTTCCGACCGGGTGGGCCGGCGATATGTTATCGGGTCTTCGCTCCTCGCGGCCATTCCCTTCCTATTTTCGTTCCTTTACTCCGACGGGACCCTTTCCCTGGTCACCCTGGCCCTGGCGGGATTCTTCCTTATGGCCTCGAACCCCGTCTCCATCGCCTACGCCCAGGACCTCTTCCCCGGGCATCAGGGCACGGTCTCCGGGATCCTCTTGGGGCTCTCGTGGGGGCTTGGGGCGTTGATGGCGCCGTTGGTGGGACATTTGGGCGATCTGCTGGGGCTCACCAACGCCCTCTCCATCGTCACCGCTGCCATACTCCCCGCGGCGGCCGCGGCCTTCTTCCTGCCACGTGGGGACCGGCCTATCCCAAGTCGATCAGCTCCCTCAGCACAAGAGCCAGCTCCCTGAGCTCCTCTATCCGCACCGACTCCCAGGGAGTGTGGGCCACTTCCAGCTTCCCCGCGCCAAAGACCACGGTGGGGATCCCTTTCTTATGGAGGTTAGAGGCATCGGTCCAGGATGGCATCCCCGCCAGCCGCGGCTCCCTTCCCAGTGCCCTTCGGAAGGCCTCTTCCAGGGCGCCCAAGATCTCGGCATCCGGCGGGGTCTCCCAGGGAGGCGAGAAGTCCAACACTTCCATGGACTCCGCCCCGGCGAAGATCTCCTCCACTTCGTCTTCCACTTCCTCCGCCGCGATCCCAGGCGCGAAGCCGATCTCGATGTGCATGGAGCAGGAGCTCGGGACCACCATGGCGTCATGTCCCCCCTCGATCCTCCCTATGTTGATCCACGCACCACGGGGGAAGAGGGGATGGCGATGCTTAAGGAAAGAGGCGGAAAGGAGCCGGTTATAGAGGCGGATCGCCTTTTCCACGGCGTTATCCCCAGCCCAAGGGGTGGAGCCGTGGGCCTCCTTTCCCCGGGTGACCACCCGTACCTCCAGGGTGCCCCCCTCGGCGGTGCAGACGGCAAGCTCCGTGGGCTCAAGCACCACCGCCCCGGGGCAACCCGGTGGGACCTCCAGGAGCCGTGAACCCCGGCCCTCGAGCTCCTCATCCACCACCAGCGCCACGCTCACCGGCCCCTCCGATTCCGCCAAGGCCATGAGCAGGGCCGCGATCTGTCCCTTGGTATCCACCGCGCCGCGGCCGAAGATCTTCCCATCCTCCACCCAGGGCTCCTGGATCTCGGGGGTGAGGTAGGGATAAACATCGGTGTGGGTCACGATGAGGAATCCTCCGCTTCCCCGTTGGGCGATGATGTTATCGCCGACGCCGGGGACTTCTTGAAGC
>JALVLL010000155.1 GCA_027027485.1 Candidatus Bipolaricaulota bacterium
CTCATAGCCTACAGGCTCGATCGGGTGGGGAGGTCGGTGAAGGACCTGGCGGTCATCGCCGACGAGTTCCAGCGGGCCGGCAAGGCCCTGATCTTCGTGCAGAACGCCATCGATACCTCTACACCCGAAGGGAAGCTCCTTTTCATCCTCCTTGCCGCCATCGCCGAGTACGAGAGGACGTTGCTTTTGGAGCGGACCAAGGCGGGGAGGAAACTCGTGGAAAGTGGGGCATGGTGAATTCATCCAGAAGCTTTCCCTCTGGCCCAACGATCCCCACATGATGGGTTTTACCGCCCAATTCACTGCGACACGGATCACGGGGTTCACCACCGGACACCTCCCTTTGAGGATCTCATCCAGCTTGTCTCGTCTATAACCGCAGGGCCACACCCCAAAGGGCGGCACCTTTCCGGGGGACACACGCTGGATGAGGAAAGAGGCGGTGGCAACATTTCAGGTCGAACGGTCGGTACCGCAGACCCCAAGAGCTACACCCCCGCCTCAACCCGAGGCTACTACAGAGCCGAACGGAGGACCCCAGTGACCCTAAAACAATCCTTCTGACCCATGGTCAAGCTCCGTTATCATCGAGTGGACATTTCTGGGTGTCTGTAAGCAACGGGAGGGCAGAGCAATGGACGCGCATCTCAAGGTGCTACAAAAGATCGTGGCCCGCTTGAAAGATAAACCTATCAATTGGGTTGTAACAGGGAGTCTCGGAATGGCGTTACAGGGCGTCCCAGTCGAAGTTCACGATATAGACATACAGACCGATATGAAAGGCGCATATGAAATCGCACGTTGCCTTGCTGAATATGTGGTCAAGCCCGTGCAATATCTGGAATCCAAGCGGATACGTTCCCATTTCGGTATTCTTGAAATAGATGGCGTCAAAGTCGAAATAATGGGTGACGTCCAAAAACGTTTGGATGACCAGTGTTGGGAGGAACCTGTGAAAGTCGAGCGCTATAAACGCTGGGTAGAAGTTCACGGAATGCGGATTCCGGTATTGGCACTAGAATATGAGTATCGCGCTTATCTAAAACTGGGTAGAAGCGACAAGGCCGAGATATTGCGGCGGTGGTTACGCGGGGACCGTAGAAAAATAGTATAGCCGCAAGTCCTGATCTTAGCGGTTTCGTTTTTTACTCCACGGTGGCGCGGTGGAACATCCACTGGGCGAAAAGGGCCATCCCCAAAGCCAGTCCCACGATAACGGCGATCCCGATGTACATCGCGCCCCAGTTCCATCCGTGCAGGGTGAGCTCCCGGATGGGGGCTACCGCATGGGTCACAGGGTTCACCCTGGCGATGGCGGAAAGCCAGGAAGGCATCGCCGCCCGCGGGAACAAGGCGTTGCTGGTGAACATGAGGGGCATGGTAAGGAAGTTCACCAGCGCCATCAGCGTCTCCTGGGTCTTTATCCGCACCGCCATGGCAAGCGAAAAGCCGCTCAGGATGGTGCTGAACACCATGGCGATGAGGATGATGAGGAGGACCCCCGCCGGCCCGGCGGCGAACCGTACCCCGAGAGCCGTGGCGATGAGCACGATGATCAGGACCTGGATCCCCCCCTGGATCGCCGCCGCCAGCATCTTCCCCAGCGGTATCGCCCCCCGGGAGATCGGGGCCGCCATCATCTTCTCCAGATACCCGATCCTCCGGTCCCAGATGATGGAGATACCTGAGAACACCCCGCCGAAGAGGACCGTCATCAGGATGATCCCCGGGGTCATGAAGGCGAGATAACTTTTGGTCCCCAGCATCCACTGCACATAGGGGGCCTTGGCGAAGCCCTGCAACACATTGCCCATGAGCCCCAGCCACAGAAGCGGCTGGATCAGGGTCACCGTCACCCGCACCTTGGACCGGAAAAACTTCACCAACTCCCGCCAGGCCACGTACCAGATATCGGAAAGGAACGTCATCGCCGTATCCTCCACGACATCACCCGTGTCCGGATGTGCTCCTCCCGTGAGCCCTCCGCTTCCCGGATCTCCCGCCCGGTGTAGTGGAGATAGACATCGTCCAAGGTGGGACGCTTGAGCCGGATGGAGTGGATCCCGATCCCGTGCTCCCCGGCCAATCTGACGATCCGGGGGATAAGCCGGTCCCCATCCCTCTCCACCACGATCCGGTAGATGCCATCCGGGGCGAGCTTCACCTCCCGCACCCCTGGGAGGTCCCGCAGGGCCGCAAGGACCGGCTCGAGTCCGTCGCCGGACGAGAACCTCACCGTAATGAGATCGCCCCCGATGGCGGCCTTCAACGCCCCCGGGCGGTCCAGGGCCACGATCCTCCCCCGGTCGATGATGGCAACCCGATCCGACAGAACATCGGCCTCCTCCATATAGTGGGTGGTAAGGAAGATGGTCATCTCATGTTCGGCCCGCAATGCCTCGATGTACTCCCAGATCGTCTTCCGAGTCTGGACGTCCAGGCCCAGTGTCGGCTCATCCAGAAAGAGGATCTTGGGGCGGTGGATCAGGGCACAGGCGATGTCGAGGCGCTTAAGCATCCCCCCGGAATAGGTATCGGCGGTGTCGTTCCGGCGCTCCCACAGACCGAAAAGCTTGAGGACCTCCTCGCCCCGCCGGCGGATCTCCGCCCGAGACAGGTGATAGAAGCGCCCCTGGAGGTAGAGGTTCTCCCAGCCGGTGAGGCGGTCGTCCACCGCCGTCTCCTGGGCGGCATAGCCGATGGAGCGCTTGACCACCCCGGGATCACGCCGCACATCGGCCCCCAGAACGCGGATGGTCCCGGAGGTGGGCCGCAAAAGCCCTATCACGCACTTTATGGTGGTGGACTTCCCCGCCCCGTTGGGCCCCAGGAACCCGAAGATCTCCCGCTCCTTTATGGAGAAGGAGATCCCGTCCACGGCCCGCACTCCGCCTTTGTAGACCTTGACCAGGTTTTCGACCTCAACTGCCGCGTTCATTTCTCCTCCACCAGCTTCGCCAGCCTATCGCGGGCCTCTTCCAGGATGCGGAAGGCCTCACGGCCCTTCCCCTTGGCGAAGGCCTCGCGCACCAAGTGGGCCATCCGGGGGATAAGCAGCATGGGGTGGTTGGGGTCGTCGAACGCCTTCCATACCGCCTGCTCCTTTATCCCCAGCTCCCGGAGCCACTCCTTCCGCTTCTCCCACAGCTCCTCCAGCCGCCGGCGTCCCTCCGGGGTGAGGGACCAATAGACCTTGTTCCCCTCCGGCCTCGCGGAGAGGAGCCCCTCCTCTCCCAGCATCTGCAGGAGGGGGTAGACCGAGCCGGGAGAGGGCTGCCAGCCGATCCTTCTTTCCATCTCTTTGATGATCTCGTAGCCCGTCTTCTCCCCCTCGGAAAGGAGCTTCAGCACCCACACCTTGAGCATTCCCCGCGCGATCATGGCCTTTTTCGGTACCGATATATCGGACCCGATAATACTCGATACCTCACCTCTCGCAACCGTGTCCGTTGAGGAAAACGCCCGAGGCCCTCAGGGAACGTTTCCGTTTACATCTCCCGATGCTCCGGAGCGGGCCTTTCCACAAGGGCCCAAAGGTTAGGCCAGAGGATCCCCAAAAGGATAAGGGTCGCGCCCAGGATCTGAAGCCCCGATAGGGTCTCTCCCAAAAGCCACCAGCCGAAGAGGGCCGCGAAGGCGGGCTCCAGGGCCAGGACCAGCGCCGTGTAGCCCGTGGGGAGACGCCGCTGCGCCCATAAAAGAAGCCAGAAGGAGAGGCCACTTGCAAGAACAGCCGTGGAAGCGGCCGTGCGCCAGACGACTCCGGTGGGCATCGTGATCTCCCCCGCCGCCGCGGCCCCCAATGCCGAGAGGGCTCCCACGGCCACGAACTGGGGA
>JALVLL010000156.1 GCA_027027485.1 Candidatus Bipolaricaulota bacterium
CATCGGGGCCCCGGAGGTGGACCCCGAGTTCGGCACCGGGGTCCTCAAGGTAACCCCGGGGCACGATCCCGTGGACTTCGAGATCGGGAAACGCGAGGGACTTCCCGTGGTGAACATCCTCAATCCCGATGGGACCATCAACGAGAACGGCGGCCCCTTCGCCGGGATGGACCGCTACGCCGCCCGGGAGGCCATCGTAAAACGCCTGGAGGAGGAAGGGCTCCTCGAGCGGATCGAGCCCTACCGCCACGCCGTGGGCCACTGCTACCGCTGCCACACCCCGGTGGAGCCCCTGATCTCCACCCAGTGGTTCGTGAGGATGAAACCCCTGGCGGAGCCCGCCATCCGGGTGGTCAAGGAGGGGAAGATCCGGTTCGTCCCCGAACGCTGGACCAAGGTGTACTTCGAGTGGCTGGAGAACATCCGCGATTGGTGTATCTCGCGGCAACTCTGGTGGGGGCACCGGATCCCCGCCTGGTACGGCCCCGACGGGGAGATCTTCGTGGGCCGAAGCGAGGAGGAAGCCAAGGCCAAGGCGAGGGCCCACTACGGCGAGGATGTGCCCTTAAGACAGGATGAGGACGTCCTCGACACCTGGTTCTCCTCGGCCCTCTGGCCCTTCGGGGTGATGGGCTGGCCCGACGAGACCGACGATCTCAGGGCCTTCTATCCCACCTCGCTCCTCATCACCGGCTTCGACATCCTCTTCTTCTGGGTGGCGCGGATGATAATGACCGGGCTCCACTTCATGGGCGAGATCCCCTTCCGCGAGGTCTACATCACGCCCCTCGTGGTGGACGAGAAGGGCCAGAAGATGAGCAAGTCCCGGGGCAACATCATCGACCCCATGGAGGTGAAGGAGTCCCACGGCATGGACGCCCTCCGCTACACCCTGTCCCAGGCCTCCTCGAAGGGGCGCGCGTGGCGCCTCTCGTGGAAGGCCCTGGACGACGGCAGGAACTTCCTCAACAAGATCTGGAACATGGCCCGGTTCATAATCCAGAACACCCGGGACCTCCCGGAGGGAGCGTCCCTTGAGGGGCGGGGGCTTTCCCCGGAGGACCGCTGGATCCTCTCCCGGATCTCCTGGCTCGCGGGCAAAGTCCGCGGGGAGCTGGATAAGTACAACTTCCACCTCGCCGCCGAGGCCCTGTACCAGTTCACCTGGCACGACTTCTGCGACTGGTACCTGGAGCTCTCCAAGATCCGCCTTTACGGTGACGATCCCGAGGCGAAGATCACCGCCCAGATCGTTCTCCTCGAGGTGCTGGAGCGGCTCCTCAGGCTCCTGCATCCTTTCATGCCCTTCATCACCGAGGAGATCTGGCAGCTCCTCGGGAAGGAGGGGACCATCGCCGCCGCCCCCTTCCCGAAGGAAGAGCCCTCCTGGCGCGATCCCGCCGCGGAGGAGGCCTTCGAGCGGTTCCGGGAGCTCGTGGTGGGTATCCGGGCGGTGAGGGCCGAGCTGAGGGTGCCGGCCTCGGCGGAGCTCGATGTGATCATCACCGGCGACACCGGAAAGGCCGACGCGTTCACGCCCTTCTTCCCGGCCATAAAGCGCTTGGCCAAAGCGAGGTCCGTGCGCCACGAGCCCTCCTACTCCCCTTCCCCCGGAACCGCCAAGGTGGCCCTGGGCGAGCTGGAGGCCTTCATCCCCCTGGAGGGGATCGTGGACCTCTCCCGGGAGAAGGAGAGGATCGAGAAGGAGCTCGAGAAGGTGGAAAAGAGGCTCACATCTTTGGAGGCGCGCCTTTCCAACGAGGACTTCCGCCACAGGGCTCCCGAAGAGGTGGTCAAAAGGACCGAGGAGGAGGCGGAGGAGCTCCGCGCCAAGAGGGACCGGCTGAGACGGTACCTGGAGATATGAGCGCCACCATCACCAAGGAGGAACTCTCCCGAACGCTCCCCAGGACACGGGAGATCCTGGCCCGTCTGGGGAACCCCCAAGGGGCCTTCCCGGCGATCCACGTCACCGGTACCCGGGGCAAGAGCTCGGTGGTGGCCTTCCTGGAGGGGATCCTCTCCTCGGCAGGCCATCGGGTGGGGGTCTTCTCGCCGAGCTCCCCGCCGGGGACTGAGGTCCGCATCTCGGGCGACCCCGTATCCGGAGAGACCCTCCGTCCCTTCCTGGAGGAGGCCCGTAGGGCCTCGCGGGGAGGGGCCCGCCCGGTGGAGCTCCTCTGTGCCGCTTCCTTCCTGCTGTTCGCCGAGGTCGGGGTGGAGATCGCCCTGGTGGGGGCGGAGATCGGGGGGCGCAAGGACCTCACCAACTGCCTCCCCCGGAAGATCCTCACCCTGGTTTCTTCCCTGACCGAAGGGCGGCCGGAGCTCTTCGGCGGGGGTATCGAGCGGGCATCCTGGGAGGAGGCCTCCACCGCCTCCCCGGGAGTTCCCCTGCTCACGGTGGAGCGGGATATGGAAGCCTTGGCCGTATTCGCGGAACGCCTGAGGGAGAGGGGAGCCGCGCTGGTGATGCTGGATCCCGAGGCGGTGTGGCCGGAGAGGACCTCATGGGAGGGGTTCCGGTGGAGGCTCGGGGATGATTCCCTGGGCTTGAGGGAGTTCATCACCCGGCCCCTGGGGCTCTACCAGCGGGAGAACCTGGCCTTAACCCTCGGGGCGGTGGGGGAACTCTTGGGAGGCTGGGATATCTCCCCGGAACACATACGCCGCGGCCTCCTCTACCCCAGGCTCGATGTACGCTTCGAGGTGGTATCCTGGAGTCCGTATGTGGTCCTGGACCGGGCACGTACCCCCAGGGAGGCGAAGCTCCTCGTCGAGACCCTGAAGGCACTTCCGGATCCGGGGGGGCGAAAGTACCTCCTTTTCATCGTCGAGCCCGGGATCCCACCCACCGTCGATCTCCTCGAAGGGCTCGTGTCCTACTTCGACGCCACGGTGGTCTGTGCCGGGGAGCTCGATGGAGGACTCCCCCTGGATCGCCTGGAGGTGGAGCTTTTCGGCGGCGATCCGACCCGGGCCTGGGAGGAGATATCCGGGGAGCTCGAGCCCGATGACCTGGTCCTCGTCCTCGGCCCCAAGCCCGCCCTAATGGAGGTGAGGGGTGCAATTGGACGCCCTCCTAGCTGAAATAAAGGACGGGGTCCTCCCCGTCCACGTGGGGATCATCATGGACGGCAACGGCCGTTGGGCCAAGTCCAGGGGGCTTCCCCGCCTCGAGGGGCATCGCCAGGGGGCCCTGGCCGCGGAGAGGATCGTCAGGTTCGTGGCCAAGGAAAACCTCTTCCCCTATCTCACCCTCTTCGCCTTCTCCACCGAGAACTGGTCCCGCCCCAAGGCCGAGGTGGAGGGGATCTTCCGGCTGCTGGAGGAGTTCCTGCGCGAGAAGGCCGATGAGCTTGTGGAATCCGGGGTCAAGCTCCTCGTCATCGGCGACCACTCGCGGCTCCCGGACGGACTGAGGGAGGCAATACGGGAACTCGAGGAGAGGACATCCAGGAACCGCGGCCTCACCCTGGCCATCGCCCTGAACTTCGGGGGTAAGTGGGCGATCCTGCGGGCGGTGAGGGATCTTTTACGGGCGGCGCGTTCCGTCGCCTTCGGGCCGGAGGAGGTGCGGGAGGAGCTCTTCCGGGCCTACCTCCCCACCGGGGAGCTCCCCGATATGGACCTCCTCATCCGCACGGGGGGGCGCCTGAGGGTCTCCAATTTCCTCCTCTGGGAGCTCGCGTATGCCGAGCTCTACTTCACCGATACCCTCTGGCCCGATTTCACCGAAGAGGACCTCCTCCTTGCCCTCAAGGACTTCCAGGGCAGGGAGAGGAGCTTCGGCGGTGTGAGATGAGGGGCCCCTTGTCCCATCAGAGGGTCCTCACGGCGGCTGCCACCGTGCCGCTGGTCCTGGGGGTCCTCTATCTGTCCCACAGATACCATCAAATCTGGGTGGTGAGCCTCCTGCTTTCCGCGGTGGGAGTGGCGGCGGGCTGGGAATACGTGAGGCTCGTGGAGAGGCTCGGGGTGAGTCCCCCGAAGGAGCTCCTCCTCTGGGCCACCCCCCTCTACCTCACCCTCGCCGCCTTCTGGGAGGACTTCGCCCTGGTCATAGGATGGGGGGTTGCGTATCTCACCGTGATCTATTCCTTCTTCCGTCGGGGCCACGTGGAGGGCTTCCTGACCTCGCTCGTGAGCATCTTCGGGTTCATCTACATACCGGGGCTCCTGAGCTTCATCTATCCCCTCTTCAGGGCCGACCTATTCATGGTCTACCACTTCCTCTTCATGGTCTGGGCTTACGATACGGGCGCTTACCTCGTGGGAAGCCTCTTCGGCAAACACCGGCTCATCCCGCGGATATCCCTGGCCAAGACCTGGGAGGGGGTGGCCGGCGGGGCCTTCCTGGCCATCGTGGCCGCGGCGCTTTACCCGGGGTTCTGGGGCGACTTCTGCGGTTGGCTTCCCCATATCATCGCCATAGGCATTGCGGTCGCCGCCTTCGTACAGCTGGGGGACCTATTCGAGTCTCTCCTCAAACGGGCCGCTGGGGTAAAGGATTCCGGCAGGATCCTCCCCGGCCACGGGGGAATGCTGGACAGGATCGACGGGCTTTTGGCCGCGATCCCGGTCTACTACTTTTACATGCGTTTCATCCTCGGGCTCTTGAGCTGAGCCTTTTGGGGAAGACCCGTGAGGAAATAAAGTGGGCGGCCGCGGGGGCAACGGCCGCCCGAAAGCCGGTGGCCTCGGATGAGGGGGGCACCGCCTTAGTTTAGGCCGTTCGCCGGGAAAACAATGTGGTGCCGATTACACAACCCGGGATCGGCCTGTTCCCCTCACCAGCTCACCTCGACCCCGGTGAAGACGTCCACGACGCCCAGGACATCGAAGTAGACCCAGAGGAAGCCCTTTATGTTTTCGCCCGCGAGTTCGAACCGGAGCTCCTCCGAGAAGAACCCAAACGCGTCGAAGGTGGTGATGGACCTCATGCTGAAGCCGCCGAGCTCGAGGCCCATGATGAGGTCACCGGTGGAAAAGACGAAGGGCGATACGAAGGTGAGCCTGCCTCCCAGGACGAACACATCGGCAAGGAGCATCTCCGCCTCGAACCTGACCCACTGGAAGCCGCTCGAGTCAAAGAAGATCAGGGTCCGGCCGTCGAAGCGGGGGGAGGTGAGGGAAAGCATAAGCAGGTCCTCCTCGAAGAGGGTGCCCGCTACAAGGCTCACCCAAGTCCGGGGATCACCATCCACCAGGCTGTAAATCCCGGTAGCCCCGAAGGACATATAATTCCGCATCTCGAAGGTGGCGCAGCAGTCCAGCCTCCACTGGATGCCCGACTCCAGGATGAAACCCAGCGTGTATTCCGGGGTCTGACAGACGTCGGCTATGTTCCCATAGAGGAAGATGAGGCCCCAATCGAAGCCCCCGGGGCAACAGTCCCCGGAACCCCCGGAGAACATGTACCCATGGAGCTCGAGCTCGTACTGGGAGAAGCAGGGGTCGAAGACCAAGGTGTTCCGCACCGTGAAAGCCCTATCGAAGTCGAAGATAAAGCTCAGCCTCTCGGACTCGAATCCCGTGAAGGAAAACCCGGTGCGGCTCACCACCTCCGCCCACGCGAAGCCCAGGGAGAGGGTGACTCCCCCGGTGAAATCCCAGGCCACTCCGTCGAAGAGGAAGTCCGCGTCAAGCCCCAAGGAACCCGAGAGCGAAGCCTCCCCTCCCAAGGCCCCCCAGCCGATCGCCAAAACCGCTGCTAAAACCAGCGCTCCCCTCATCGTTTTCCCTCCTTCGGGAGGGAGGGTATCCGGGGGAGGCGCCGGGCCCTTAAGAAGCTATTCCCCGGAAGGGCCTAGGTTCGTCACCGGGGTCGGAAGACTTTGTCCGTGATCTAGAACACCTTCTCCAGGAAGCCCGCGATCACCTCCTCCAAAGTGGGGGAGCCGATCTCCTGGAGCTCGTAGCGGATCCGGGTGGCCGGCACGGGAAGCTCCATGAGCCTCCTGATATCGAAGGGCGTCCCGATGGCGATGGCATCGCAGGGCACCCTCTTTATGGTGGCCTCGAGGTCCCTTATCTGGGACTCGCTGTAGCCCATGGCGGGAAGGACCGGGCCGAGGTGGGGGTATCTCCTGTAGGCCTCGGCGATCTCCCCCTCGGCGTAGGGCCTCGGGTCCACGAGCTCCGCCCCGAGCTTCCTCGCCGCCACCGCCGCGGCCCCGAAGGGCATCTCCCCGTGGGTGAGGGTGGGGCCGTCCTCGATGGCCAGGACCTTTTTTCCCCGCAGGACATCGGGATCCTCCACCGATATGGGGGAAGCGGCCTCGATCACCAGGGCCTTGGGGTTTACCCTGAAGATGTTCTCTCGGAGGCGGTTGAGCTCCTCAATCCCGGCGGAATCCACCTTGTTTATCACCACTACATCGGCCATGCGGATATTCACCGAGCCAGGCCAATAGGTGAGCTCGTGTCCGGCCCGCAAGGGATCGGCAACCACGATCAAAAGGTCCGGCTTCACGAAGGGTAAGTCGTTGTTGCCCCCATCCCAGAGGATCACGTCCGCCTCGGCCTCGGCGGCCCGGAGGACCTCGGCGTAGTCCACCCCGGCATAGACCACGTTGCCGCGCAGGAGATGGGGCTCGTAGTCCTCCCGCTCCTCGATGGTGCAGTTGTGGCGGTCCAGGTCCTCCAAGGAGGCGAAGCGCTGCACCCTCTGCTTCGCCAGGTCCCCGTAGGCCATGGGGTGGCGGATCACCACCACCTTCTTCCCCTTGCCCTTCAGGATATCGGCCACCTTACGGGAGGTCTGGGACTTGCCGCATCCGGTCCTCACCGCACACACCGCCACCACGGGCTTCGCCGAGGTGAGCATGGTGCTTCCCGGCCCCAGGAGCCAGAAGTCGGCGCCGGCGGCCTGGGCCCGGGCGGCCCGTTCCATTACGTACTGGTGCGAGACGTCGGAGTAGGAGAAGACGGCGATGTCCACCCCCTTCTCCCGGATGATCTCCTCGAGCTTGTCCTCGGACTCTATGGGTATCCCGTCGGGATAGAGCTTCCCGGCGAGCTCCGGGGGATACCTCCTCCCCTCTATCCCCGGGATCTGGGCCGCGGTGAAGGCCACCACCTCGTATTCGTCATTGTCGCGGAAGAAAACGTTGAAGTTGTGGAAATCCCTCCCTGCGGCTCCCAGGATGACCACACGCTTGGTCATTTCCCGATTCCCCCTTTTCTTGACAGGATTTCAACGGCACAAAGGGACCTGCAGCGCATTATAGCTATGCCCGCTTCCCATGGCATAAGGGGATTTTTCCGTTAATATCGGTGGATGACTCTCGCCAACTGGCTCACGTTGGCGCGGATCCTGTCGTTACCCGCGGCCCTGTACTTCACCCTGCGGGGACCGATCCTCGGTGGATTCATCGCCTTCGTTCTGGGATGGGCCACGGACCTCCTCGATGGGTACCTGGCCCGTTCCCGTAGGGAGGTCACCCCGTTGGGAAAGGTCCTCGATCCCTTGGCGGACAAGCTCCTTTTCCTCGGGGTCTTCAGCGTCTTCTCCGTAAGGGGAGAGATCCCCTGGTGGGGGGTGGTCCTCTTCGCGGTCCCACAGGCGGGCCTCGGGGTCGGGGCCCTCTACCTTTATCTAGCGCAGAAGGCGGTGGGCTCCGCCGGGATCCCCGGCAAGGCCGCGGCCGGGGTGACCGTACTGGCCGTCCTTGGCCTATACGCTGGCTCTGTGGGGTTCACCCTGGGGGACGAGCTCTTCTTCGCCGCCGTGGCGGCCAACTTCCTCAGTGCCCTCCATTACCTGGCCCGACTCCTTCGAGCCACCCCAGGAGCTCGGGGGGAGGAGGGGCCGTGAAGGAAACACGCTTTCCCGTGCGGGGGTGCCTGAAGGAGATCCTCCAGGAGTGGAGCATGAGCTTCCCCTCCCCCCGCCCGTAGAGGGGGTCCCCCACCACGGGATGGCCGATGGAGGAGAGATGGACCCTGATCTGGTGGGTCCTTCCGGTCTTGGGCCGCACCAAGAGGAAGGTCCTCCCCTTCTCCCGCTTGAGGACCTCGAACTCGGTGATCGCTTCCTTCCCCCCCTCTACGATCCCCATCCATCGGGGACGATGGGGGTCCCTCCCTATGGGGCCCTCGATCACGCCCCGGTCCTCCTCCACCTCGCCTTCCACCAGGGCGAGGTACTCCTTCTCCACCTCCCGTCGCTGGAACTGTTCCACCAGCGACCGATACGCCTCCTCGGACTTGGCGAGCACCATCACCCCGGAGGTATCGGCGTCCAGGCGGTGGACGAGGCCGACCCTGTCGCCCCCTCCCCCGGCGAGGCGAACACCCTGCGCGAGGAGCGATGAGACCACGGTGGCCTCCCCCTCCCGTCCCGCTCCGGAGTGCACGGCCACCCCGGCGGGCTTGTTTATCACCACGATGTCCACGTCCTCGTAGAGGACCGGTATCCTTGCCATCCCTTCCGGCCTTTTTTCCTTGGGCATGGAGACCTTGACGAGGGCCCCTTTCCTGGGCCTCGTGGAAGGGGAAACGGCTCTTCCGTCCACGGTGACGAGCCCTTCCCTGATCAGGTCCTGTACCCGGGAGCGGGGCATCCCCAGTCGCTCCGCCAACCACTTATCTATCCGGCCCTCACCGTCGAACTCGATGACCGTCTCCGTCACGTTTTTTGTGCTCATCCAAGCCCCAAGTATAATGCCCTTCAGCAGGATGATTAGGGAGAGATTGGACAAATTGATAAAGGAGGCCCTGGCGACCCTGGGCTACGAGCTCTATCACTGGGAGCTTACCCACCAGGGGAGGCGCCGCAAATTGGTGGTCTACATCGACCGTCCGGGGGGAGTGACCTTGGACGATTGCGTCCGTGCATCCCGGGAGCTCGACGCGAGGCTCGAGGCGGAGGACCCCATCCCGGGCCCCTATATCCTGGAAGTTTCATCCCCCGGGGTGGAACGGGGGCTGTGGGAGAAGTGGCATTACGAGAGGGCTGTGGGGAAGAAGGTCCTTGTGGATTTGGCGCGGCCCGTGGGGGGGAAGAGGAGGCTGAGGGCGGTGCTCCAGCGGGTGGTCGACGACGAGATCGAGCTCGAGGTGGGGGGGAAAACCTACAGGGTCCCCCTGAGCGACATCCTCAGGGGCCATGTGCTCTATGTTCCGGAGGAAAAGGGATGAACGTCGATTTCCTGGAAGCGTTGGAGGAGATGGCCCGGGAGAGGGGGATAGACCGCGAGGTGGCCTACGCCGCCATGGAGAAGGGGCTGGCCGCGGCATATGTGGCCGAGTTCGGGGGCGAGCCCCCCGAGGTCCGCATAGACAGGAAATCCGGCGATGTCTACATCAACGGGGAGAAATTCGATCTCTCGCGCCTGGGCCGCATCGCCATGCGGAGGGCCCAGGAGGTATTCCGCCAAGAGGTCCTCCGCCACCGCCGCCAGGTCCTCTACGACATGTACGCTTCCCGCATCGGGGAGATCGTGACCGGCACCGTCCACCGCTTCGAGGGGCGCAACGTCTGGATCAACCTGGGCGAGGCGGAGGCGATCCTTCCCGACAAAGAGAGGATCCCCGGGGAGCGATACATCATCGGGCGGAAGATCCGGGCCTATCTTTACCGTGTGGAGAAGGGCAAGGGGGACCCCAAGATCTACGTTTCCAGGGCCCATCCGGATTTCGTGGTGAAGCTCCTGGAGCTCGAGGTCCCGGAGCTCGAACAGGGGCTTCTGGAGGTGGTGAAGGTCGCTCGGGAGCCGGGGGTGAGGACCAAGGTCCTGGTGCGGGCCCTGGATCCCCGGATAGACCCGGTGGGCACCTGTATCGGCGCCGGAGGGGTCCGCATCCGCATGGTCACCCGCGAGCTCTCCGGCGAGAAGGTGGACATCATCCGCTTCAGCGAGGACCCGAGGGACATCATCAAAGGGGCCCTCTCCCCGGCGAGCGTCTACTCGGTGGAGATCGATGAGGCCAACAAGAAGGCCGTCGTGAAGGTGCCCGAGAAGGATATCCCCCAGGCCATCGGCAAGGACGGACACAACGTGAGGCTGGCGGCCCAGATTTCGGGGTATGATATCGAGATCCAACCGGCCTGATCCCCTCGGAGGAGGTGGCATCTGGGGGTGGTTGGCCGGGCTGGTCCTCTCGAAAGCGGAGTTGTTGATCCTCATCTGGATCGCCCTCGCTCTCCTTTCCCTACATTACATCCGTTACCTTCCCCTGAGGAGCTCCGCCTTCGACCTCCTCCCCCTGAACGACCCCCTGGTGAAGCGATACCGGAGCGTAGAGGAGACCCTCACCCCGGGCGATTTCGTGGCCCTGCTCCTCAAGCTCCGTGATCCTCCCCCATCGAGAAAGGAACGTGAGGACATCCTCCTCCACGCGGCCGAGGCTATCAGGAAAAGGGTCATCTCCCATCCGGAGATAAAGCGGGCTAGCTACCGGGTGGGGGAAGGGGTCAAAGTCCCGGAGGAGCTTCTCCTCATCTACAAGCTGAAGCCGAAGGACGTGGAGAGGCTCCGGGGGATCGCCGCGGAGATAGGCGAGCTTTCCGCCTCGCTCCCCCTGCCCCGAGGGGGCGCCAGTGTGGAGGAGGTGCTCCAAAAGCTCCGGGACATCTCCCCGGAGGGAGCCGACCCGGTGGAGATCCTCTCCCTTCTCCGGAAATCCCGCCGGGGCCTCGAGGCCACGGAGGCCCTCCTCCTCAAGATCGATGCCCTGGAGCGCCTGGAGGCGCTTTTGGGCGAGGCCGCGGACATCATCTCGAGGGTCTTGGAGAGGCCCCTCCCCGAGGCCCAGCCCCTTTTCTCCCCCGATAAGAACTACCTCCTCATCCAGGTGTGCCCCCGGCCGCCTTCCTATGT
>JALVLL010000157.1 GCA_027027485.1 Candidatus Bipolaricaulota bacterium
CTAGCCCACCGCTATAATAGCGGACGTACCCTCCGGCGATCTCCCGGTAGCTTTCCCCTAGCGGCTCACCGAGGTCGTAGAAGTAGACCGGGTCCCGCTCCAGGGAGTGGTCGAAGGGGACCTCGGTATAGGCCGGCTCCCCCACCAGTTTCGCCACGGTATAGCCGTAGTAGATGGCACTCCGCGGCGGCGACGCCCGGTAGACGCGGTGGCCACCCGCATGTTTTTCGGTTGGCACGAATTCCGGAGCGGCGTAGTTCATGAAGACCATGCCCCGAAAGTCGGGGCCGGCGTACTTCCCTATCAAATCCTCCAAATAGTCCACGTAGTAGAGCGTGTCGGCGAGGCGGCCGCGGCGGGGGTCCTCGCTCACCGGGTAGTAGAGCGTCTGCGGGACCTCGATGTAGCCGTACCCCTCCACATAGAGCTGGCGGCCGAAGTAGTCGTAGTCTGTGATGTAGCTCTCGGTCATATCCAGATCGACGGCCGGCAGGATCTCGGCCGGATTGCGAAAGCCCTGGTTCGGTTGGACGACGACCCCCCGGGCACGCAGCTCCGCGAAGAAGGCAGCAATGGCTTGGGAATAAGGGAGATCGGGATGACGTGAGCGGTAAAGCTCCTTCATCTTCTCGTATCCCGGATCATCGAGGAACCAGTCATTCCCCCAATCGAAGAACATACCGTCGTAGCCATGGGCTTTCACGAAATCGACGAGGTAGTCCACCCTGCGGGCCCGCACCCTGGGATCCCCCAAATCGTAGTAGCAGTCCTCGCACCAGTCATAGCCTTCCTCGGTGCAATGGGGAAAGGGGCCATCCGGGTTCAGGGTCGCCCAAGAGCGGTTCTCGTAGATCCAGCGCATGAACGGGTTGTCCGGCCCTCCATCGGTGTAGTGATAGCCCCCGGGGAGCCAGTCGTAGACGAGGATCGTTCGCACCCCCGCGGCCCGGAGTCGGGCAATCGCCGCCTCGGGGAGCGGGTCCTCGAGCCCCCCGGCGTGGACAACCTCGAACTTTCCCAGCCACGCGAGCTCTTCATCATCCGGGGTCGAGCTCCCGGTAACGTAGTGCCCGCGGGTCAGTGGTAGATCAGCCTCCTGGGACAACGCCTGAAGCAGGAGGCCGCTTAAGGCAAGCGCCAAAATGGCCGCCCCGAAGCCTAAACGCTTCATCCCCCCACCTCCGGGGGCCGAAGCGCGTTTCGGCTCCAAAAGTCCTTGATCACCTCGATCAAGGCGCTCGTGGTGACGTCCCCGTGGTTCCGGGGATCGGGGCCGTGGCGGAAGTTGAAGGCGTCCACCTCGCGGGCATAGGGCTCCCAGGAGCCCTCCCACAGCCAGATGGCGTGGTTCATCCCCCGCACCTCGAAGAGCTCCATCTCGTCCCGGATGAACCGAGCTGCCCCGGGCACCCAGCGCATGATCCCGAACTCCGTGGCCGCCACGGGGACGTTGTGCTGCGCGACGAACTCGTCGATGGTGGAAAAGAGCTCCTCCAGCCAACTTCGACCGAAAGGCTCCGGTTCCCCGTCCCAGTCCACATCACAGCGGCCGGGGTAGACGCAGTCGCGGGTGTCCCACCATTGGTGGGTGTACAGGCCCGGCTCGTACTGATGGACGATGTAGACGATATGGGGGGCGTCCAGCACTTTGAGATAGGGAAGCCACTCCACGGAGCTATAGCCGTTCCCGCCGATCAGGATCGGGGTTTCGGAATCGACCTCGCGGATCGCGGCCACGATCCGGAGATAGAGCCCGTTCCAATCGTAGAGGGTACCGCCGTACCGGCGATGGAACTCCTCCGGGTCCCAGATATCGAGTCGTGGTCCCTTGGGGTAGCTCCCCACTTCATTGGAGTTTGGCTCACACATGAGCTCGTACCCCACGACGATGGGGTTGTCCCGGTAGCGCCGGGCGGTGTAGCGCCACATCTCCACCCAGGCGTCCTGGGCGGCGCGATCTCCCCACACGCGGTTGTTGTAGTAGCTTGGGTCGAACCAGCCGTTTTCCGGGTCGGACTCGGTGTCCTCGCCGAAGAAGGCCCAGAACTCGCTCCGTCCGGGACCGGTGCGGAACGAGATCACGGCGTAGAGCCCGGCCCGGGCCGCCATCTCCAGGAGCCGGTCCAGGTTCCCCTGGACTTCGGGGTCAAGCCTATAGGGCGGCTCCTCGGTGAAGAGGCCAGGGTGGGAGATGACCACGAGGTTGGCGCCCCAGGCGGCCAGGCGCTCGAAATCGGCTGGGGTATACGGTGGCCCCAGGGGGCCGGGGCCCAGGAAATAGGGGCCGTCGAGCTCGGGGTATACCCGCCGCTGGTAGACGTTCGCCCCCCGGAGCTTCGTTTCCCCAACCCAGAGTGCGTACTTCTCGCCCGCGGCCATGCACGCCGAGGAGAGCACAAGGGTCAAAAGCACCCCGCAGCCGATGAGGCTCCACATCCGAACTTCCCTCATAACCGCGGCTCCTCGCCAGTATACGTTTCGATCAGGGCGGCGAGGGCATCGACGAGTGCCATCAGGGCTTCGCTTTCCTCCACATCGCCGCGCCAAAGCTCCACCCGAAAAGCTCGGTCCGGCCCCTCCAGGGAAAAGACGAGTAGCGGCTCATCGGGGATCCCAGCGCGGGTGGAGGAACTCAGGCAGGGAATCCTCGACATCTGGACGAGGCCCCACAGCGCCTCGGCCTCTTCGGGCTCCAGTTCGAACGGGCCGTAGGACACCACGTCGTCCATCACCTGATGCTCCACCACGAACCTCCCGGAGGGCTCCACTCGCACCCGCCACTCCCCGTGGCCCGCAGGATGGTGGGCCCCGCCGGATGCGAAGGAAAAGGTCCACCCGGAAGCGGGAAGTTTGGGTATCTCGGGGCAAAGATCCCATAGCGCTAAGCCCATCGGCGAGACGCTCGCCAACGTGCGTCCATCGGGGGAGAAAGTGGGGAAGGACTTCGGGCACTCCGTGGGATCGGGCGAGGCGCATAGTTCCTTCGCTACGGAACCCGTCGGACCGAATTCCAGGACCGAGAGCTTCCCCTGGTCCGCGCGCCAGGAGTAATCGGCAACCGAGACGGCGAGCCGACTTCCGTCGGGGCTGTACGCGAGGGCCTCGACCACGGTATCGTCCCCCACGGCGTGGAGGGGGGCTTCTATCAGCTTCCCCGTTTCCACGTCGATGCGCAAAAGGACGGGTTTCCCCTCACCGGCGGAGAAGAGGCCAACCGCGAACTCCACCGCATCGGGCCTCAGGGCGAGGGAAGTGATGGAGAGGCGCACCTTCTCCCATCCGGGGTCGGGAAGGAGCTCCCGCAGGTCGAAGGACTTTTCCTCCCCCGATGTCAGGTCCCGGAACCGGACGGTCCAGGCAAGCCCTGCCGGCTGGTCCGCGGTGCCCGCCGCATAGAGGAGGTAACCACCGTCCGGCGAGAACACGGCCGTGGGCCGCGGGGGAACGATATCACCGGTGCCGAGTGGCTCCCGATGTAGAAGCTTTCCTTCTTGGTCGCGTTCTTCCAGGTAAACCTCCGGGGGGATCCCGGTCCACTCGCGGACCAACACCCAAAGGTTCCCGTCCGGGCGGACGCATGCGGCCATGAGATCCCGCTGGACTTCACCCCTCAGATCCAGGGAGAACATCCTCTCGCCACTTGAAACCGAGAAGATCTCGAGGAACTCACGTTCCAAAGCAAGCACCCGTTCCCCGTCCGGGGAGAAGGCCAAGGCGTTCATGGTACCGAACGGGCGGTCCAGGGTCTCTATTTCCCATCTCACCTCCCAACCGGAAAGGCTCCACCGCTCGAGCACCGCGCCGTGTCCGCGGTCGTAAAGGACGATGACGCCCTCTTCATCTTGAGTCCACGCGAGGCCATAGACGGTCCGTTCCTCCGGCCACGAGAGACTCTTCTCGGCGGCGAGGAGTCCCCCGCCCGCTGCTATAACGGCAAGAAAAGCTATGACCATCCACCTCTTAGCAGTTCGCACCATCCCTCCTTTCGAAAACCGCCTCACTCGGACTCCTCCACCCGCCACAGAGCGATCACCCCTTCTCCCAAAGCGGCCAGGTAATCGCCGGTGGGGGAGAAGGTCGGGGAGAACGCGGGACAGGTCATAAAGCCTTCGCCCTCGCACAAGGTCCTTTCATCCCCGCTTTCCAGGTCGATGAGGCCGAGACGGACGAAGCCCTCGGCCTGGGCCGAGAACGCAAGCCACCTTCCGTCGGGGCTGTAGTCGAGCCCGCCGATGAAACATTGGTAACGATCGCAGGGGAGGTAGGCCGCTTTCTCCGCGCCGGTTGTGATATCGAGCCGCCGGATCAGGTTGACCTCGCCGGGACGATAGGTGAAAAGCCCCAGGGCGACCTCTCGGCCCGCGGGGTCCACCGCCAACGCCGTGGGCTCGGCGGCCCCGTTAAGGAGGTCCGTAAGGGAATAAACACGATCCTCCATCCCCAGGTAGCCCCAGATCCACTCCCCGGTCTCGGGGTTCACCGAGGCGGCGGCGAACACCTTGCCGTCGAGGCTGAAGTCGGCCAACGGATGGAGAAGGGGAAGCGGCCTTGCCCCGAGCGGGGCGTCGTCGTTCAGCTCCCAGGAAGGGGTCCGTATCTCGAGCGTGAGCTCCGCATAGGGTGAGGCGAGCATAGGCGGCCCCCACCGCTCCGCCCGGGCCACCACCATCCCCAGGTAGTCATATGGGGACTCCTCCCCGCGGAGGAATTTTAGGAGAAGCGGGACGGAATCGAATTCCAGGGGGTAGACGATGATGAGCCTTCCACCCACGGTGAAATAGACCCGGATCCCCCAAGGGGTAGCCACCGCCACCTGGGAGCCATCGGCGGAGAAGGAGAGGGGGAAGACGGGGGGTCGGAAGCCATTTTGCGGTATCTCGGCGACCGCTTTATCCCACCTCACCTCACCCCCGGGCACTTTCACGATCCGCACCCGCAGGTCACCATCCAGGATGTAAGCGATCCCCATGACCTTCCCATCCGGCGCCCAGGCGAGGGAGATTCCTCCTGCCCCTTTCGGCAAGGCGGACAACCCCTGGCCCGTGAGGGCAAAACCCACACATCCCAGTACCGCGATTACGAACAGAAAACTCTTCATTCGTTCCCCTTTAGATCACCCTCCCGGCGAGACAAGCCTGAGGGTATACAGGTAGAACTCGCCTTCCTTCCCCCGCCGGCCGACCCAAATGCGGTCGCCTTCGGTCCAGGTAAAGAGGTAAGAACCCGGGCTGGGTTCAACTAGGTTTTGTATCGTGAGCTCCCCTCCCTGATCCAACTCCCCCATAAGGAGCGGGAAGTACGTTTTCCCCTGGGAGTCCTGGTAGAGGTATGTGTACAGGAACCGGTTCTCTTCGGGAGCCCACACGAGCGACACAACGTGGCTCCGGGGATAGCCTCCCTCCCCGGGACGCGTTAGGGGAACCACCTTTCCGGTACGGAGATCCAAGAGCTCGGGGAAAGGCGCGTACCACAGGTAGCGGCCATCCGGTGAAACGGCCCCGAGATCCGCTTCAAAGGCCTCGCGTTCCCAGAGGAGCCGCGGCGGTGTGCCGCCCGAGCCGCTGACTTCCCAGATTTCGTATCGTGGGGAACCGTCGCCCGTGACCACGGCGTAGAGGATTCGACCGCCCTCGACCCACCGTATCCATTGGATCTCACCTTCATATGTCGCCACCACGTCTTCCACCTGATCGCTGGGTGAGGTGACGACGATCCGCCCGCCGCTTTCCTGGCCGCAGACCAACGCGAGCTTTTCGCCAGCGGGAGACCACGCGGGAATGAGCGCCGGGCACTCCGTTGAGAGAAGGCGCAGTTGCCCCCGGGCGGGATCCAAGAGCCACAGCTCGCCCCGCACCTCCTTGACGTAGAAGTTCCAGAAAGCCAAGTACATGCCGGTGGGGGACCACGCGAGATGCTCGTTCACGATCCAATATTCTTTGCCCGCCGGCTCAAAGACCCCGTGGAAGGCACCGCTTTCCGTGTCCCAAAGGAAAACTCCCCTCTCGGGGTCAACCCGCACGAACCACTTCCCGTCCGGAGAGAGGCTGTAGGCCGCAAGCGGCGACCAGCCCACGTCTTCCAATCGGAGCTCCCTTTCCCTTACGGCCTCCCAGCCGGAACCGAAACAAAGAACGCCCACAGAAAGAAGCACTGCCACCACAAACCACCGCACCTGTATCACCCCCTAGCATGTTTTGAAAGCCAGTCCAGGATCGACTGGACCGCCCTGGGATCCAACGGCCCGGATATGAGCTCAGGAAGCGGCCTCCCGGGCTGGAACCGGAGCCAGTGGTTCATCTTCGGGACGACGATGCCCGTGGCATCGGGGTTCCCCGCCGCCCTGGCCACCTCCGCCAGCGCGGGGGCGTCCCCGGGTGGCACCCGGATATCGGCCCCGCCGTTCAGCACCAGGAAAGGAACCGATATCCCGCGGATCGCCACGGCCGGATCATGAACGAGCTCCTCCCGCCACCACCGGAGCGAGGTCCCTTTCATCCCCTCGATCTCCTCGGGGGAGTAGTGCGGGAGCGCCTCCCGGAGGGCCTCCGGGGTGTAATCCCCCCAGTCCCCGGAGCTTCCCGCGACGAAGGCCAGGAACTCCGCGAGCTTCGTGAGCTCACGGGAGATCCGCTCCTCCGGGGCGCCGGCGGCCCGGAGGGCCTGCTCCAGCTGCCAGGGAAGGACATCGCGAAGCGGCCGCGCCGGGGCTCCCAGGAGGATCAGACCGGCTACCCCGGCTTCGTGAGCCAAAAGTGGTGCCAGGAGCGCCCCCTCGGAATGCCCGATCAGGAAAACGCTTTGCACCTCGGGCCGGGATCCCAGGAACTCGAGGGCGGCCCGGGCGTCGGAGAGGAGGTCGGACACGGAGGCCCGGGAGAGATCCCCCTTGCTTTCCCCCACGCCCCGCTTATCGTAGCGGAGGCTGGCGATCCCCGTCTCGGCCAGGGAATAGGCGAGTTCCCGGAAGAGCGCCGCGGGCTTCCCCGGGGCGGAGCCGTCCCGATCCATCCGGCCCGTCCCGGGGATGAAGAGCACCGCCGGAAACGGCCCTCCGCCCGCGGGAAAGAGGAGCGTTCCGGCGAGCTCGATCCCATCGGAGAAGAACCGCACCCTCTCCTCCCGTGCCCCGTCGGGGAAAGGGGTCCTTTCGGCCTGGATCCGGAAGGGGGAAGGGAGGGCACGGAAGAGGTCGGCCCTCCAGGCGGCGAGGGACGCCTTGGGGACCTCGGCCCAGAGGAACTCCCCCGCGTGCTCGTAGAGTAAAACCTCCTCACCTCCCAGGGAGAGGAGCCAGCGTCGGGCGACCTCGTTTCCCCACGGGGCCGTGAAGGCGGCGAGGCCCGTCGGCTCGGCCTTGAGGGGAACGGCCAGGCGGGCCTGGGGAATCAAGGCGGTGAATTCGGTGCCTTTCCCGAGCCATAGTCTAAGTGCGAGGACCACGTAGTGGGAAACCACGTCCTCATCCAAAAGGATCCAATCGCGGCCCCTGAAGGAAAGATCCGCGACACGCACCCCACCGCGATATAGTTCCACCGAAAATTCCTGCCGTGTAGCGGACCAGATCGCCCGTATCGCCATGGAGGTCCTGGGTGTGCGTTTCTCGAGCTCGTACTCCAGGGGGACGAGTTCCGGGGAGAACAGTGCCTGTGCCTTCCAGGTTGTCTCGCCCTCACGGGTGGTAAACCGACCTTCGGAGCTCAGGCGGTATCCGTTTCCCGTCTCGGTGAGCGCGAACCTCTCGGCCCCGGTCACCCTGCCGCGGTGCGCGAGGGCCAGGACTCCCCGAAGCAAAGGCTCCGCAGGCGAGGCCACCGCGGCGGCAAAGATATGGGCCCATATCAGGACAAAGACCGAAACGCAAAATCCCCTTATCACCGCCCCACCTCCCCGAAAGAAGGTGTTTTTCTATGATCTACAGCTGTTCAGATTATGGGGTTTCAACGTAAAAGACAAATCAGGAAGCGATGCGTTCGAAAAACGTCGGGACCTCTTTACGTTTCCCCGCTACACTGTCCCCAGGATGAGCGGACGCGGGGAAGTTATCTATGTGCCCATCGGCGTGATCAGGACGCCTTTTCTTGAGCCAAAGGGGACGCCGATCCAGCCTCCAGCGGCGAAGGGCGTGGAGGGGCGTGTTATCGTATTCCGCGAGTACGCGGAGGGGTTGGCCGACCTCGGGGGCTTCTCCCACGTGATCCTCATTTATCACTTCCATCTCAGCGGGACCCCCAAGCTGAAGGTGCGGCCGTACATGGACGACCGGAAACGCGGCGTCTTCGCCACCAGGGCCCCGGCGCGTCCCAACCCCATCGGGTTTTCGGTGGTGCGGCTCCTAGGGATCAAGGGAAACGTGTTGCACGTCGCCGATGTAGACATCGTGGACGGAACGCCCCTATTGGACATCAAACCCTATGTTCCCGAGTTCGACGCGGTCCCGGAAGCCAGGATCGGCTGGCTGGAAAAACGCATCGGGAGGCTCCCCCAAGCGCGCGACGACGGCCGCTTTGCCGATTAGTCCTTTCCGAACGTCCTCTCGAGCCAGCGGGCGATCTCATCTCGCACCCGGCGGAAGGCCTCGAGGCGCTCCTCTTCCGTTCCCTCGACGGAGGCGGGGTCGGGGAAGCCGGCGTGGAGGTACTCCTTTGCCCCGGGGAAGAAGGGGCAGGCCTCCCTGGCGTGGTCGCACACGGTGACCACGTAGTCGAACTCCTGGCCCAGGAACTCCTCTATCGATTTGGAGCGGTGGTGGGAGATGTCGATCCCGAGCTCGGCCATGGCCTTTATCGCCAGGGGATGGACCCGGGTGGGCTCGATCCCGACGCTTTGGGCCTCGAAGCGATCGCCGTAGCGGGCGTTCATGAGGCCCTCGGCCATCTGGGAGCGGGCCGAGTTGTGCGTGCACACGAAAAGCACCTTCTTCTTCAAGCTGCTGGCCGTCATCCGCCTCCACGGGGTCCGATCACGCAAAGGCCCCCTCTGCGCTTCTTCATGCGGGCCTTGAGGCGCCGGAGGTCATCCCGAACGGGGAAAAGGAACGGCTCGAGGGCGGAAAGGAGCTCGGAGGGAAGGGGTTCGTAGTAGACCCAGGGGCCTTTGTGTTCCCCCTTCACGAAGCCGGCGGCTTTGAGGGCGGAGAGGTGACGGGAGACCTTGTACTCCGGGAGGTCCAGGGCATCGGCGAGCTCGCACACGCACACCGGCTCCCCCACGGCAACTAAAAGCGCGAGGATCCGGAGCCTGGCCGGGCTTCCCAACGCCTTGAACCGCACGCCAGGTATCTTGCTCCATTTTGCAATCGCATTTTATGCAAATAGCCGTGGGGTGCAGCGCCTTGACGGCGGGACTGGGCGCGGCTACGCTTTATTGCAATATTGTGCAATAAAGCAAGGAGGGCGATGTGGACGAACGCCATATCGCCGAAGTGGCCAAGGCCCTGGCGAGCCCCGTGAGGGTAAGGATCCTCAGGATCCTGGAGGAGGGGGAGCGGTGCGGCTGCGAGCTCGTGCCGCTTCTCGGCCTCGACCCCTCGGTGGTTTCCCGGCATCTGGCGGTCCTCTCCCGGGCGGGGCTGGTGGAGTCCCGCCGCGAGGGGGTCAGGATCCTTTGGCGCCTTTCAAGTCCCGAGATCCCCCTCCTCCTCCGGTGCCTCGAGAACCTAGCTTGCGAAAAGGAGGCGGTATGAGCCGGAACCCGAAGATCGCGGCTTGGATCGTGGGCACGTTCCTGTTCGCCTACTTCGTCCCCTTCTCCCACCCGAAGGTCCAGCGGGCCCTCACCGAGGCGTTCCTGATGCTTCAAGAGTACGCGCGCCAACACGTCCTCACCTGCCTCGTTCCCGCCTTCTTCATCGCCGGGGCGATCTCGGTCTTCATCTCCCAGGCGGCGGTAATCCGTTATCTCGGCTACCGGGCGAAAAAGGTCCTTGCCTACGGGGTAGCTTCGGTTTCGGGGACGATCCTTGCCGTGTGCTCCTGCACTGTTCTTCCCCTGTTCGCCGGGATCTACCGGCGGGGGGCGGGGCTTGGTCCGGCCATCGCCTTCCTCTACTCGGGCCCGGCGATAAACATCCTCGCCATCATCCTCACCGCCAGGGTCCTGGGGGCCTCGCTGGGCCTGGCCCGGGCGATCGGGGCGGTCATATTCTCCATCGCCATCGGCCTCTCCATGCACCTCATCTTCCGCAAGGAGGAACGGGAAAAGGCCGAGGCGGCGCTGGCTATCCCTGAGCCCGAGCGCCCTAAACGTCCTCTGTGGAAGACGGCGGTGCTCTTCGCGCTCATGATCGCGGTGCTTGTCTTCGCCAACTGGGGCAGGCCGAGCTCGGTAATCCTGCATCTTGCCGATGGGACCACCATCACCGGGATCCGCGCCGGCGAGGAGGCCGAGGCCATCATCGTCAAGCTCCCGGATACCGGGGAGATGCTGCACATAGCGAAGGAGAAGATCGTCTCCACCGAATACGCCCCCGGCGCCTATACCACCCTGTGGCGTTACCGTTTCGGGGTGGCGGGCTTCTTCCTCCTCGTCCTCCTCTCCCTCCTTCCCTCGTGGATGGACCGGGAGGAGGGGAAGGCCTGGCTCCACTCCACCTGGGACTATGCGGTGATGATCCTCCCGTACCTCTTCGGCGGGGTGCTGGTGGCCGGGTTCCTTTTGGGGCGTCCGGGTTCCGAGGCCCTGATCCCGGCCCGCTGGATCCAGGTTGCGGTAGGGGGGAACTCCTGGGCGGCGTGTGCCATCGCCTCGGTGGCCGGGGCCCTGATGTACTTCGCCACCCTCACTGAGGTCCCCATCCTCCAGGGGCTGATCGGGGCGGGGA
>JALVLL010000158.1 GCA_027027485.1 Candidatus Bipolaricaulota bacterium
TTACCGTGAGCGACGAGGAGATCATCGGGGCGGTGGGGGAGCTCGCGCGGAAGGCAGGGGTATTCGCCGAGCCCGCGGCGGCCGCCTCTTATGCGGGGCTCCTCCGGCTCCTTCGTTCCGGGGAGATCCCGGAAGGGTCCCAAGCGGCCGTTGTGATCACGGGCTCGGGCCTCAAAAACCCCGAGGGGGCGCTCCGGGCTGGAGGGGAACCCATCCCGGTTCCACCGGATATCTCCGCGGTGGAGCGTATACTCTCGCCGACAGATTATGAGGATTAGCTTCACCTTGAACGGCCGAAGGGTGGAAGTGGACGTTCCGCCCGGGCGGAGGCTTCTGGACCTCCTCCGGGAGGATCTCGGCCTCACCGGGACCAAGGAGGGCTGCGGCGAGGGGGAGTGCGGCGCCTGTACGGTCCTGGTGAACGGGAGGCCCCGGCTTTCCTGTCTCACGGCAGCGATCCAGGTGGACGGGAAGGAGGTCCTCACCATCGAGGGCCTCCGGGAGAACGGGGAGCTCCATCCCCTGCAGCGGGCCTTCGTGGAGGCGGCGGGGGTCCAGTGCGGCTTCTGCACCCCGGGGTTCATCATGGCCGCCTATGCGCTACTCAAGGAAAACCCCGATCCCACACCCCAGGAGGTCAAGGATTGGCTCTCGGGGAACCTGTGCCGTTGCACCGGCTACCAGCAGATCGTGGAAGCGGTCCTTTTGGCCGCGAAATACATGCGTGATGGGTGATCTGTGATCCGTGATGGGTAAAAAGACTTTTCCAAATGCTCGGGTTTCGTCACCAATAACCCATCACCCATCGCCCATCACCGCCGTAGTGCTTGCCGCCGGCGCCGGAAGGCGTATGGGGAGGCCGAAGCTCCTCCTCCCTTTCAGGGGAAAGCCCCTCCTTGCCTGGACGTTGGATCTGGTGGAGAAGATCCCGGTGGGGCGGCGCCTCCTCGTCCTCGGCGCCCGTGCCCCCGAGATCCTCCGCGCCCTTTTCGATCATCCACCACCCGTCACGCGTCACCCGTTGCGGGTCACCCGTCACGGCACCCTCTGGGAGGTCCTCATCAACGCTCGTTGGGAGGAGGGCATGGGGAGCTCCCTGCGCCTGGCGGCCGAGCACGTGGGAGGGGGGATGCTGGTTTTCCTGGGGGACATGCCCCTGGTCCCCCGGGAAGCGGTGTTGGTGGTGCTTTCCCGGGCCGGCGAGCACCCCCTGGCTCCAAGCTTCAGGGGCAGGCGCGGGTTCCCGGTATATCTTCCCGCCGGGTTAAGGCCCCGGCTTTTGGAGCTCAAAGGGGATATCGGCGCCCGCGACCTCCTCCGCGAAGGATGCGAGTTGGTTCCGATAGATGATCCCGGGGTGATGCAAGACATCGATACCCCTAGGGATTTAGTGTTGGTAGAAGACCGAGGTGGGGGATGAAGAAGACGGGACCGGTTGAGATCGTGAAGCCGAAGGATCTCCAAGAGGCGATCGCCTTGGTGCGGAAGGGGGGAATGCCCCTCGCCGGGGGAACCGACGTTTTCGTGCGCATCCGAAAGGGCTTCTGGGATCCCCCGTTCCTCGTCTATATCGGTGAGCTCCCAGAGCTCCGGGGAATTGAGTTCCGCGAGGATGGCGCCGAGGTGGGCGCCGCGGTCACCCACGCCGAGCTCCTCCGCTCAAAGCTCCCCCAAAAACTCCCCATCTTCAGACTGGTCCTGGAGAAACTCGGGGCGCCGGCCATCCGGGAGATGGGGACCATCGGGGGGAACGTGGCCAACGCTTCCCCCGCCGGCGATACCCTGATCCCCCTTTACCTCCTCGAGGCGCGGGTGAACACGGTGGGCCCTGAAGGGGAACGCTCGCTTCCCATCGAGGAGTTTATTTTGGGACCGGGGAAGACGGCCCTGAAGCCGGGCGAGATCATAAGGAGCTTCTGGATCCCGTTTCCGGGTGGAGAGCCCGAGGCGTATTTCCACAAGGTGGGCCGGCGCCGGGCCCTCTACATCGCGGTGCTTTCCCTCGGGGCCCTCGTCTGGCTCGATGGGGAAGTGATCCAGGACGCCCGCCTCGCCTTGGGGGCGGTGGCGCCCACGGTGATCCGGGCAAGGGGTGTCGAGGAGGAACTCCGGGGGCGGCGCCTTGTGCGGGAAGACCTCGAGCCCCTATGCGACAAGCTCGCCGCCACAACGAGACCCATCACCGACGTCCGGGGCCCCGACTGGTACCGCCGCGAAGCTACGGGGAGACTGCTCTTGGGTCTCTTGCGTCTACGTAGAGACACGGCCTGAAGACGGTGGGCGCGGGATCTATACTGTTTTTTGCTCTCGAGGTCCTGCAGCTTTTGACAGGCCTGTTCCGCACGTCGCTGGTTCATCGCAGTAAAGGTGAGGTCCTCGATTTCTCTACATCTTTGATGCCTTTGTAATCGATAGGGACTTAAGTTCGCTCTTGGAAAACGCGAAACAGGTATTCGCCACCGCTACCCTGGTTTAGATATGGTTATGTATCTTCTTCCTGACTTCCGACTGGTTTTAAAACTATGCGATCGGCTAGCATCGAGGGGTTGATGGCGACCGCCGTTGGTGTGGATGTCGGGGGGACGTTCACTGATTTCGTGTGGGTCGAGGACGGTGCGCTCCGCGCCCTCAAACTGCCCACCACCCGGGCCCAGGAAGAGGGGTTCCTCGCGGGCCTGGAACGTCTGCCAGCGACGAAGATCGACCGGATCGTTCACGGGACCACCGTGGCCACCAACGCCCTCTTGGAGGGAAAGTGGGCCAAGACGGCCCTCCTCACCACCCAAGGGTTCCGGGACGTCCTCGAGATCGGCCGCCAGAACCGACCCTCCCTCTACGACCTCTTCTGTGAGAGGCCCGCTCCCATGGTACCCCGCGAGTGGCGCCTGGAGGTTCCGGAGCGCATCCATGCCCGGGGCCAGGTGGTGCGTCCGCTGGATGAAGGGGCGGTGAAAGAGCTCGCCCGCGTGATCGCCGAGGGCGGTGTGGAATCGGTGGCTGTGGTCTTCCTGTTTTCCTTCCTCAACCCAACCCACGAGCGGCGCGTCCGGGAGATCCTCCGGGAGGAGGGGGTGGAGGTGCCCATCACCCTTTCCTGCGAGGTCCTGCCCGAGTTCCGCGAGTACGAACGCGCCTCCACCACGGCGATGACCGCGGCCCTGCGGCCGGTGGTGGAAGGGTACCTTGGGCGCCTTTCCCGCGCCCTTTCCACGCGAAGGGTGACGGCGCCCTTCCTTGTGATGCAGTCCAACGGCGGGGTGGCCGGTCCGGAGGAGGCCGCAAGGAACGCAGCGGCGCTGCTCCTTTCCGGCCCCGCCGGAGGGGTGATCGGGGCGCGACGAGTGGGCCTCGCCGCTGGGTTCCGGGACCTCATCACCCTGGATATGGGGGGAACCTCTGCCGATGTCTCCCTCATCCGGGAGGGGGAGATCACACTGACCCCGGAACGGGAGATCGCGGGCCGGCCGGTGCGGCTCCCCATGGTGGATGTCCACACGGTAGGCGCCGGGGGAGGTTCTATCGCCTGGATCGACCCTGGCGGGGGACTCCGGGTGGGGCCGCAAAGCGCTGGAGCAATACCCGGGCCCGCCTGTTACCGGCGTGGGGGGACCGAGCCCACCGTTACCGATGCCCACCTTTTCCTCGGACACCTCCCCCGGGAAAGGCCCCTGGGGGGACTTCCTCCCCTATCCCTCGAGCTCGCGGCCGAAGCGGTGGGGAAGCTCGCCCGGGCCCTGGGGCTTTCCCCCGAGGAGGCAGCATGGGGCATCCTGGAGGTGGCCGAGGCCACCATGGAGCGGGCCATCCGGGTGATCTCGGTGG
>JALVLL010000159.1 GCA_027027485.1 Candidatus Bipolaricaulota bacterium
GACTTCGCCGGCTACTTCCCGGAAGGAAGTGTGCGAAGCGTGAAGGAGTGGATCTGGACTTGGGCCGGCTTCTACAACCTCCTCAGTCTCCATTTAAGTTAACAGCGCCCCATGTCAACCGCGCATTGACCCCGGCATAGGGCATCGATATAATCGTTTACGGTAAACGTTTAACATGGCGACGATAAGGGATGTTGCCCGTCTGGCCGGTGTTTCCGTCGCAACGGTGTCCCACGTGATAAACGGGACCCGGCCGGTGGCCCCTGAGACGGCCGCGAGAGTCTGGAAGGCCATCAAGGAGCTCGATTATCACCCCAACGCCGTCGCCCGCTCCCTCCGCACCCGTACCACCCACGCCATCGGGGTCGTCGTCTCCGATATCACCAACCCCTTCTTCGCCACCTTGGTCCGCGGGGCCGAGGACGCCGCCATCGAGTCCGGTTACTCCATCATCGTCTGCAACTCCGACGAGGACCTACAGAAGGAGGATCTCTACGTAAACATCCTCCGCCGCCGGCGCATGGACGGGCTCCTCATCGCCCCGGTCCGAGACGGCGCGAGCCCCGCGGTCCGGGAACTGGCCCAAAGCGGGATCACCTTCGTGTTCGTGGACCGCAAGGCCAAGGGGATAGAGGCCGATGCCGTCCTTTCCGATAACGTCCGGGGCGCCTACCTGGCCACCAAACACCTCATCGAACGGGGCCACGAGAGGATCGGGATCATCCTGGGCATCAAGGGGGCCACCACCACGGAGGAACGCTTCCGTGGATACCGTAAAGCCCTCGAGGAACACGATCTGGCTGTAGACGAGAGGCTCGTGGTCTACGGCGGCTACCGGGCGGATGGGGGGCAGGAAGCGCTAAGCGGGCTTCTATCCCTTCCCGATCGCCCATCCGCCGTATTCAGCACCAACAACCTCATGACCCTGGGGGCCCTGAGGGAACTGCGCCAACGGTGCATAAAGATCCCGGGGGAGATGGCCATCGTGGGCTTCGACGAGCTGGAATGGGCGGAGCTCGTTGAGCCCCCTCTCACCGTGGTATCCCAGCGGCCCTATGAGATCGGTTACCGGGCCGTCAAACTCCTGTTGGAACGTATCCGAAACCCCGACCTGGAGCTCCGGGAAATCCGGGTCCCCGTGGACCTTAGGATCAGGGGAACGACGTGACCGCCGACAATTGGGGCGGCGTGTGGGTGGCGATGGTCACGCCCTGGGATGTGGACAGGGACCGACCCAGGGTCTCCGCATTGCGGGCGTTGGTGGATCGGTTCGTCGCCGCCGGTGTGAGCGGCCTCTTCGTGCTCGGGACGACCGGCGAAGGCACCCTCCTTCTCCCGGAGAGCCGCAAGCTCTTCGCCACAGAGGTAATGGCCGCTGCTGCCGGAAAACTCCCGGTGATCGTGCATACGGGACATGATCGGGTCGCTACCGCCGTGGAGCTTTCGCGCCATGCCTCCGAGATAGGGGCATCCGCCGTGGCGTTAGCGCCCCCGGTCCGTTATCGGTTGGACGAAAGGGAGCTCTTCCGATATTATGGTGCTGTAGCGGGAAAACTAGGGGATTTCCCCTGCTTCCTGTATGACATCCCCGCCACCACCTGTAACCCCTTGGGGGCTGAGCTCCTCGGCCACCTCCACGAACGCCATCCCAACGTAGTGGGGGCCAAAATCAGCCTAACCGATTGGGAAGGGTGGGAGGCATATCTTCGTCTTGTTCCGGAGCTCTCCATCCTGGTGGGCACGGACGGGATGATCTGGCCTCTACTCGCGGCGGGGGCTTCCGGGATCGTCTCGGGGCCCGCAAACATCTTCCCGGAGCTTTATGTGGAGCTCTACCACGCCGCCGCGAGGGGGAACATCACCCGAGCCCGCGAGCTCCAGGCCCTCGTGTGGCGGCTATGCGATATCTGCCACCACGCGCAACCCCTCGACTACGTAAAGGCCGCTTTGAGAATCCTCGGTATCGATGTGGGTTCGGTGTTTCCGCCCCTGCGGGAACTGGCCCGGGAGGAGCTCGAGGAACTTTCCCACGGGCTGAAGGCGTTGAGGAGATCGCTCGCGGACGCGGGCGTGAAGGGAGGTGATATAACCGAGGAAACGGGGACCCCTTTCACCGAAGACACCCATTGAAAAGGAGGTAGGTGCGTATGCGGAAGGTGTTGTCGGTGCTGTTCCTCTTGGGCATAGCTTTGGGGCTCCAGGCATTGGCGGCCAAGCCGATCAAGATCACCTTCAATACCCTCTTCCACGAGGCCGACGCCAAGGCCATGGAGAAGATCATCCAGATGTTCAACGAGGCCTACAAGGGGAAGATCTACGTCGAGCTCACCCAGGGCGGCTGGACACAATACTACGCGCAACTCCGCCTGTCGGTGATGTCCGGTAATCCACCCCAGATCGGGATCTGCCACACCAACAAGCTTGTGGAGATGGTCGACTATCTCACCCCGTTGGACGCGTCCCCGGTGGGCAACCTCCTCGAGATGGCCGGGATCGATCCCGCCAACTACGTGCAGGCCGCATGGAAGGCCGGGGAGATGAACGGGCACCATTACCTCATCCCGTTGGATACCCACGGCTGGGGACTGTGGTACAACAAGGACATCTTCGCCGCTGCAGGGCTCGATCCCGATAAGCCGCCGCAGAGCCTGCCCGAGTTCTTCCTCGCCGCCGAGGCCATCAAGGACGCGGGCTACTACGCGTTCCATCCCGCCGAGGACGCCGCCCCGCGGAAGCTCCGCCGCGCCTGGTACGTCTTCTTCTGGCAGATGGGCGGCCAGCTCTTCGACAAGGACTACACCCACGCCACCTTCAATAACTCCCGGGGGCTCTTGGCCCTGAAGTTCCTCGTCTCCATCTTCAACGACTTCGGCTGGAACAAACCCGGGAGCAACGGCTACGACCAGTTCGCCGCCGGCAAGCTGGGAATGCTCATTGCCGGAAACTGGTTCTATGGCACCGCCATGAAGAGCGGCGTCAACTGGGGTTATGCCCCCATGCCGAACTTCTTCGGGATCCCCTACTCCTGGGGCAACAGCCACCAGATCGTAATCCCCTTGCAGCCCAAGGGAACCTCGAAGGAGGTCTACCTCGCCGCCATGGAGGTTATCAAGTTCATCTCCGAGCACTCCTACATCTGGACCATGTACGGCGGCCATATCACGGCTTACAAACCCGCGGCGGAGAACCCCGAGCTCTTGGCCTCCGAATATTGGACCCGCTCCGGCAAGTGGCTGAACGAGATGGCCCAGAAGGGCCTCGTCCATTACCCCATCAACCACCCCAAGGGCTCCGAGCTCGAGCACGCCATCCAGGCCCAGATCGAGCTGGCGGTGAACGGCGTTATCAGCCCCGAGGAGGCCCTGGCCAAGGCCGAAAAGGAGTGCAACAAGATCCTCCAGGGAGGATGAACTGAGCATGGGGGGACCGAAGGGGCGGGGATGGTTCCCCGCCCCTTTTGCCGAGATGTGGAAGCGCATCGGAAGGTTCTTCTACCGTCACCCCGGCTTCGAGGGGGTTCTCTTCGCCCTCCCCTTCATCTCCATCTGGGCGGTTTTCCTCGCCTGGCCCGTGGTGTACGGGATCTACATCAGCCTTTTCGAATGGAACCCCCTCAAGGGTTCCAGGTTCGTGGGGTTGGCCAACTACCTCGAGCTTTTCCACGAGCCCCGCTTTTGGAACGCCGTGGCCAACACGTTCAAGTTCGCGGGGATGACCATCCCGTTGATCATGGGGCTCGGGTTGGTGTTCGCGCTCATGTTGTGGGCCTGGGGGCGGGGCCGCCGGGGCACGGTGTTCGTGCAGGCC
>JALVLL010000160.1 GCA_027027485.1 Candidatus Bipolaricaulota bacterium
CGGATAGATCCGGCCTCTCTCCATCCCCGCCCAGGTGGACCTCGATGGGGGTCCCCTCCGAGTGGCGGGAGATGAGCTCCTCCGGGCTCCCCAGGGCGATGATCTCCCCGTGGTCCAGGATGAGGAGGCGATCACATAGGTGCTCGGCCTCCTCCATGTAGTGGGTGGTGAGGAGGACGGTCTTCCCCCGCCCCTTCAAGGAAACGATGAGGTCCCAGAGGGAGCGGCGGGCCTGGGGATCGAGCCCGGCGGTGGGCTCATCAAGGACCAAAAGCTCCGGATCGTTCACCAAAGCTACCGCCACCGCCAAACGCTGTCTCTGTCCCCCGGAGAGGTCCTTTACCCGGGAGCGCCGCTTTTCCTTCAAGGCCACGAGCTCCAAAAGCTCCCCCACGGGAACGGACTTGGGATAGAGGGCCGCGAAGAGACTTAGGGTCTCCTCCACCGTGAGGTGGGGAAGGAACGCTGTTCCCTGGAGCTGGATCCCCAGGCGCGCCTTGATGGCGTAGTTGGTGGGCCCGGCCTTCATCCCCAGCACCTCGATCTCCCCGGCGTCCGGTATCCGGAGGCCCTCGATGCATTCCACGGTGGTGGTCTTCCCCGCTCCGTTGGGCCCGAGAAGCCCAAACACCTCTCCCCGATACACCGCGAAGGAGATCCCTTTCACCGCCACGAGATCCCCGTAACGCTTCACCAATCCCTCGACCTCGATCACCGCTTCAGCTCCCATAGTGATCACCCTAGCTCCTGCAAAAGCTTCCCCGCCCACCGGTTGTGGGGATAGATATCCAAGGCTTTCCGCAAGTGCAAGGAGGCCTCCTCGCGATTTCCGGCCTTCGCGTGGGCCTGGGCGAGCCAGATGTGGGAGAGAAACCGGGTATGGTCGTCACGCGCTAGCTCCAGGGACTTCCCGAGGTGCTCGAGGGCTTTGGCGATGCTCCCCCCGAACATCTTCGGGGTGAAAAGGTATGAGAGACCAAGATCTAAGTGGGCGCGGGCCGAATCGGGGTCGAGTTCCAGGGCCCGCTCGAATGCCTTCCTGGATCTGGGGCCGGCGGAGATGGCGAACCCCCAGCCCCGGAACTCGATGAGCCGGGAGAGGGCTTCCCCCAAGAGGCAGTGGGCCTCCGGGCTCTCCCCTAGCTCAAGGGCCTTCTCCGCCGCTTTGAGCGCGGCCTCGAAATGCCTCTCGGCCTTTCCCTTGTCCGCCTCGTACCAGGAGTTCCCCAGCTCGTACTCCACCTCGGCCACAAGGACCGCACCGCCATGCCCGGCCTCACCCTTCAGGGCCTCCCGCGCCTCCTCCAAAAGCTCCCTCCCCCGCTCGAGATCTCCCGGTTCTGCGGGGTCGTAGAGCCTTCTCCTCCCCTCCGAGAAGAGCTTCCTCGCCTCCTCAAGAGACATCCTCACCTCCTGTGGATTCCCAAAGCTCCCCCGCGGCGTAGGCGACCCCATCGAGGATCACCCAGCGGGGACGCCCCAAGGCCGCCAGGTCCTCCAGCGGGTTCCCGGGCACGACGAGGAGATCGGCGGCCGCGCCCGGGGCGATAGCTCCGAGCTCCTCCCTCCCCAGCTTCGCCGCCGCCCCTGCGGTGGCCGCCGCCAGGGCCCCACCCGGGGAAAGCCCGGCCATGACCAAAAGCTCGAGTTCTCTGTGCAGGGAGTACCCGTGGAAGACGGCGGGGTTCCCGGCGTCGGTCCCGGCGGCGATCCTCACCCCGGCCTCGATGGCTATACGGGTGTTCTCCAGGGCATTCCGTAGCTTCCCGTTGAAGAATTTGCGGCGCTCCCTGAACGCCTTCCTGGCCACAGGATCCGAGAGCCCGCGCAGGAGCGCGGGCGAGGCGGCCCGCTCCGCCCCTTCCCACGGGAGGTCACGCTCGTCGGCCAACTCCGCCATGGCCCCGTAGACGGATAGGGTGGGGGTGTAGAGGGTCCCCGCCGCGGCCACGGCATCCATGAGGCGCTTCACCGCCCCGGGATCCCCTTCCGTTACCATGTGCTCTAGACAATCCGCCCCGGCTTCTAAGGCATCGAGGGCATCCCCCACGGACCCGATATGCACGAAGGCTTTGAGCCCGTGGCGGTGGGCCTCTTCGACGATGGCTCGGAGGACCTCGCGGCGGAGCTTGGGGAACCTCCCCTCGCCGTCGTCGTAGATGATCTTGATGGCGTCCACGCCGGCCTCGGCGAGTTTCGCCGCTTCTTCCCGGGCGGCGACGGGGTCGTCCACCTGGCGGGCGAGCATCTCCACGGCCTCCTCGGGGAAGTCCCTGAAGATGGTGGAGACGGGATGTCCGCCGGGGGCGGTGAAGGCCGGTCCCACGGCGAAGAGCCTGGGGGAGCGGAGCTCCCCCAAGCGGGCGAGTTCCCGCCAATGTCGCACCAGATGAAGCATCCCGCCCATGTCCAGGACCGCCGTCACCCCGAAGCGGAGGTAGGAGAGGAGGTTGAGCTCGAACTGTTCCGAGGTGAACTCCTCCGGCGAGCGGGCGAGGCCGGCGCTCCCGCCGAGGTGCACGTGGGTGTCGATGAGCCCTGGGACGACGTACATCCCCGAGGCATCGATGATCCGTGCATCGGGGAAAGGGCGCCGGAGATCGGCGCCGACCCCGACGATCCTCCCATCGCGGACGGCGATATCGGCCCGCAAAAGATCCCTCCCCGGCCGCACCACGGTTCCGCCGGAGATCACGAGGACGGTCATCCCTGTCTCCTTTCCGAGAGCCCGGAGATGGTCTCGTCGAGCCACTCCAGCTCCGCCCCGACGCCCTTGATCCCGGCCCGCACGATGGCCAGGTGGAAGAAGAGATCCAAGCCCCTCTCCCTCTCCAGTTCCTCCAACATGGCCTCTATCCCGCGGAGGTGATCCAGGAGCTCCCGGTAATGCTCCCGGCGCCGCTTCAGGGCGGAGATCACCTCCTCGGGGGGGACGAGGTGGGCGAAGGCGAGGGCGGCGTAGAGGGGATCGTAGTAGGGCTGGATCTCGTTGAGGTTCCTGCGGATGAGCTCCTTCAGGCGCTCCTCCCCCTCACGGGTGATGCGGTAGACCTTCCGCTCGGGGCGCTCCCCCACACGCTCCTTGGTGGCGGTGACGAACCCCTTGCGTTCCAGGCGGTCGAGGGTCTTGTAGAGGGAGCTCATGGCGAGCTTGATGTACTCGTGCATGGCCCGGGCGCGGACGAGCTGGAGGATCTCGTAGCCGTGCTTCGGCCCCTCGGAAAGTATCCCCAGGACCACGAGCTCGTTGTAATCGCGCATCGTTTCCTCCGGGGCACAGTATAGTTTCCTCAGACAATATTGTCAAGGAGAATAATCTCCGCGATAACAAACTTCACAAACCCGTTTCCTCGCGGCTGAATTCCCTAAACCCGCACAGAAAAACTCAGCGGAAGAGGGTCTGCTCCGGCCGCGGGCCCACCCCCACCACGGAAACCCTCACCCCCAAAGAGTCCTCGATGAAGCGGATGTACTCCCGGGCGGCTCGAGGGAGCTCGTCCTCGGAGCGTGCCTCGGAGATATCCCCCTTCCATCCCGGAAGCCGCTCGTAGATGGGGCGGGCCCGGGAAAGGGCCCCCAGGGAAGCGGGGAACTCCTCGGTCCTTTCGTTCCCCACCCTGTACGCCACGCACACCGGGATCTCCGGAAGCCCCGACAGCACATCCACCTTGGTCAGCGCGAGCTCGGTGAAGCCGTTTATCCGCTGGGCGTAGCGCAGCGCCACGAGATCCAGCCATCCACAGCGGCGGGGGCGCCCGGTGGTGGCCCCGTAC